>USPT01000070.1 GCA_900556705.1 uncultured Collinsella sp. | reverse complement strand
TCAAGCTTATGAAGAAGTACCCGTACATGGCGCACAACGCCGCCTTTGAGGACAGTTGGTTCAAGATCCACCTGGACGGTTACGCCGAGGCACGCCGCGCCGGCAAGATCATCGTCATCGACTCGCGCCAGATCTGCCGCAGCCTGGATGCCGACGTCCGCTCGCTCCCCCGCGAATCCGCGCCCGCCGCGCTCGAGAACTGGGCGCGCCGCCGTGGAACCCTCGCCGCCGACGCCAACGAGCAGCATCTGGGCCTCGACGACACCGACCTCATGCTCCGCACGGTTCAGGCCGAGTTCAACCTCAAGAACCTATTCGCGAAATAACCGATCCATCTGCGGGAGCGCCTGCCAGGCACAGCGCAATCCGTCTGGGCACACCGACACGCAGTAAACTAGGGCGCAGCCTTATGGCTGCACCCTAGTTTTCATCAAAACGAGCAAATACGCGTGCTTCACATAGTCGGCAGGTTGGCCCACCTACATTTTTCGAGTTGTTCGGCCAGCTGAACCACTAGTCAAGGCCCCTTGAACCGCAATCGAAGCTAAAATCGCCTTAATTTCGCAACCAAGCCCCATAAATCTACCTGAATCAATTCGAATAGGACGTTGCGATCGCACCATTTGTATAGGATAAGGCCGAATAACTCAAATTATGTTGGTGAGGCATCTGAGCGGTCGGCAAAAACGCTTAGAAGCTACGAATCCGCAACTAAAGTTCATCAAAAAGGGGCAGCCGGCAGAAACCTCCCCAGCCAAAGCTGCTCCCTCAATACGACAGCTCAAAAACCCACCGTTCGCAGAAGATAAGCCGCGCCCCAATACCGTTGCCCGAAGTTTCGGGCGTATGCGGCGTCCGCTATGCCATCATGCGCGTATGGGAATCATTCTGTCACATACCACGGCACGCGCTGTATACCAAACAGCCAACTCGCTCGCAAGCTACGCGACCGGTCCCATACCTATGGAAAAGATCAGGGTGTCTGCGCCGACCACGTCCGACCTGGAAGCGGCACGAGCATGGCTCAACAGAAAGAATGTCGATTCTGAACGTATCCATGTGCTGACGTTTTCCAATAATGCCAAAAGGCACCGCAAGGGCTGCATCTGCCACTGCACGCGCTATACGTTTGATGCAGAAAGCTACCTAGAACTCGAGCCGAACGTCTACATCGTCGATATCAAGCTGTGCGCGTTAGAAGCAACAGCCGACCTCAACCTTTCGGAGCTCGTTGAGTATTACTTTGAAATCTGCGGCTCCTACGCGCTTGGAACGTCCGACGAAACTCAATATCGCGAGCGCCCAGCCCTAACCAGCGTTGAAGAGCTCAGAGCCTTCTTTTCAGAGGCACCGGGGTATCGTGGATCTAATAAAGCACTTAAGGCACTTTCTTATGTACACGAAGGCTGTCGCTCCCCACTCGAAACGGCGTTTGTCATGATGCTGACAATGCCCAAGTCAATGGGTGGCTTAGCCATACGCGCTATCAAAACGGATTATCCGATCCCAGTCCCCAAAAGATACGCCGCCCTAACGCGACGGACGGTTTTCTACCTCGACGCGCTGCTCGAAAATTCGATGACCGATATCGAATACAACGGCTTTTACCACGACGAACCCGAGCAGCAATCAATTGACGAGGAGCGCCGAAACACGCTGCGAAACATGGGATATGCCGTTATCACAGTTAATCGTCATTCGTTTTTCAAGCAGTCCGCTTTTAAACGGGTCATGGAAGCGATTCGCATTCGCGAGAAGATATGGCCCGGTCGACTCCCGGATAACTTCGCCATCCTGCAAGAAACTCTTCGTCAATTTGTCTTGCGGCGCTACTTCGAATACGGTCGCCGCGTCCTGGAGACACTCAAAGAAGAAGAGGCCGCCAAGCGCGAAATTGCAAGCCAATATCCGCAAGCTGATGACCCGAGCATCAACGATGTGCCCGAACCCGACGACATGCAACACGTCGGGGCCCTTGCTGAGGAAATCAATGGGGCTTGGGAATGCGACATGTTCGCAAAAATCGATGAAAACCGCACGGAAGACGACACGATTATTGATCTAATTGAGAAATCGCTCTTCTAAAGGCGATCTCTGCGGATGTCCACCTACATTTTTCGACTTATTCGGCCACCGATGTGCCAGATTGGCTGCAGCAATGCTCAATATAACTTTAGATAAAACTGATTCTGCAGGAACTCCCGTAGAGGAAGAACTGATTCTCGCGGTATTTGACACGATAAAGTACAAATATGAACAGTTCTAATGCTTCTCAAGGTGGCTTTCTTAGCATGCTAGCCGAACATCTCGAAATATGTTGGCGAGCATTGCGTCGATGTCTCCCAACCCACAGAAAATCGCAGAGGCGGCAAGCAGTCATCGAAATTAACGCAAATTGTATTGACATATGAACATGCGCTCATATAATCGGAAGCAAGTTATATGAGCGCATGTTCATATGAAAGGATATTGCAATGAGCATCCGCGTTGATGAAACGAAACCCGACACCGAGGCCACCGAGCCCGTGATCCCCACCACCTGCTCACCCGAGGACCTTCCCGACGAGGAGCTTCTCTACGACCTCGCTGACCTGTTCAAGGTCTTCAGCGACACCACGCGCATCAAGATTCTCTATGCCCTCATGGGCCGCGAGCTCTGCGTGGCAGACATCGCCGAAGCGACCGAAACCTCGCAGTCGGCAGTATCGCACCAGCTGCGCACGCTTAAGCAGTCGCACCTGGTCAAGTTCCGCCGCGACGGCCGCAACATCCTCTACTCGCTTGCCGACGATCACGTCTACACCATGCTCAACCAGGGCATGAGTCATATCTGCGAATAGCAACCAACCACGGTACCAGCGCGGGCTGCACCCAAGCCGCAAATACAGAGAAAGGAACCCACCATGAAAAAGCAGTACAAGCTCGATGAGATCGACTGCGCCAACTGTGCGCGCGAGCTTCAGGACGAGCTGGCCAAGCTCGAGGGCGTCAAATCCGTGTCCGTCAACTTTATGACCCAGAAGTTGACGCTCGAGGCCGATGACGCCGAGTTCGACGAGGTGCTCAACCGCGTTGTAGAGTTTACGGCCGACGCCGAGCCGGACTGCGAGATCATTCTCTAGCCCAGGTTTACGCCAACCTGCATGGCCGCGCTTGCCGCGGCCTTTGCTCGCGAAATTGTATGAGCGAGTGTTCATACATTCAAATGGGAGGATACGAGTCATGGCCACCGCCGACCCCAAAAAGAAAAAGAAGAAGCGCAAGAAAAAAGAATCACTCGAGCATAAGCGCAACCGCATCCTGGTAGCACTGGGCATTTTTGCGGTGGTGTATGCCCTCGACGAACTCGGTGCCCTTACCGCCGCATTCGGTACCCCGGGTGACATCTACGCCAGCTTCGTGCTGTTCCTGGTGCCGTTCCTAATTGCCGGCTACGACGTGCTCCAGAAGGCGTTCAACAACATCCGCCGCGGCAAAGCCTTCGACGAGAGCTTCCTCATGGCAGTCGCGACCATCGGCGCGTTTGCCATGGTGCTCTTCCCCGATACCGACCCGCACATGGCCGAAGGCGCCGCCGTCATGCTGTTCTACCAGGTCGGCGAGCTGTTCCAGGCGTACGCCGTGGGCAAGAGCCGCAAGTCGATCAGTGCCATGATGGACATCGCGCCCGACTACGCTAACGTCGAGCAGTCCGACGGCACACTCGAGCAGGTCTTCCCCGATGACATCGCCGTCGGCACCGTGATCGTGGTCAAGCCCGGTGAGCGCGTGCCCATCGACGGCGTCATCGTCGAGGGCGAGACGCAACTCGACACCGCCGCGCTCACGGGCGAGTCAGTCCCCCGCCCCGCCAAGTCCGGCGACGATATCATCAGCGGCTGCATCAACATGACGGGGCTCATCCACGTGCGCACCACCAAGCCCTTTGGCGAGTCCACCGTCGCACGCGTCCTGGAACTCGTGGAGAATGCCAGCGAAAAGAAGGCACGCACCGAGAACTTCATCACGCGCTTTGCCCGCATCTACACGCCCGCCGTCACCGGCGCTGCCGCGGTGCTCGCGCTCGGCGGTGGCCTGGTCACCGGTGCCTGGTCCGACTGGATTCTGCGCGGCCTGACCTTCTTGGTCGTCAGCTGCCCGTGCGCGTTGGTGATCAGCGTGCCGCTCAGTTTCTTTGGCGGCATCGGCGGCGCGTCCAAGCTGGGCGTTCTCATCAAGGGTTCTAACTACCTCGAGACGCTCGCCGACGTGGACACCGTCGTCTTTGACAAGACGGGCACCCTCACCAACGGCACGTTCTCGGTGGTCGCGGTACACCCCGAGGCCGGCTATACCGAGCAGTCGTTGCTCGAAGTCGCAGCCCTTGCTGAGTCGTTCTCCGATCACCCCATCGCGCAGTCCGTACGTGTCGCCTACCAGGGCGAGGTCGACCCCAAGCGCGTAAGCGACTCCACCAACGACGCGGGCCATGGCGTGACGGCAACCATCGACGGCAAGCACGTCGTCGTTGGCAACGCAAAGATGCTCGCCGCGGCCGGAGTCGAAGCGCCCGATTGCGAGGTCATCGGAACGATTCTGCATGTGCTCGTTGATGGCGTGTACGCCGGCCACATCGTTATTGCAGACACCGTCAAGGCCGATGCTGAGCAAACGATTCGCGACCTGCACGCCGCCGGTGTCAAGCGCACCGTCATGCTCACGGGCGACCGCGAGGAGGTTGCGGCGTCTGTGGCCAAGCAACTCAGTCTCGACGAGTTCCACGCGCAGCTGCTGCCGGGCGATAAGGTCGAGCGCGTCGAGGCGCTGCTTGCAACCGAGAGTGGCAAGGGCAAGCTCGCCTTTGTGGGCGACGGCATCAACGATGCGCCCGTGCTTACGCGCGCCGATGTGGGCATTGCCATGGGCGCTATGGGTTCTGACGCTGCGATCGAGGCCGCCGATGTCGTGCTCATGGACGACAAGCCGTCCAACATTTCCCGCGCGATCCGCGTGGCACGCAAGACCATGGCGATTGTTTGGCAGAACATCATCTTTGCGCTGGGCATTAAGCTGCTGATCCTTGTGCTGGCAGCGCTGGGCATCGCCAACATGTGGCTTGCCGTGTTCGGCGACGTAGGCGTGGCGATCATCGCCATCCTGAACGCCATGCGCGCGATGGGTGTCAAGAACCTGTAGCACTCGTGGCCCCTCCAGCCGGGGTCGGGCTTGGCTTTGAAAACGTCCTCGCGCATGAGGCCCGTCTTTCCTGCTCCTGCGGAGCAACGGAAAGGCGGGCCTCGCGCT
>USPT01000069.1 GCA_900556705.1 uncultured Collinsella sp. | reverse complement strand
CCGACCCCGCCGGCATTACGCACCGCGTGTGGGAGGTCAAGCGCGAGGACGCCGTCGGCGCCATCCGTGCCATGCTCGACCAGGCGCCGG
Organism: uncultured Collinsella sp.; assembly: GCA_900556705.1. Classification (GTDB taxonomy): domain Bacteria; phylum Actinomycetota; class Coriobacteriia; order Coriobacteriales; family Coriobacteriaceae; genus Collinsella. The sequence goes on along the minus strand of USPT01000069.1, from coordinate 5,289 downwards.
ATCCGGCACTGGCCGACGACCCTGCCTACGCTGCCGCACTAGTCGAGGCATCACAGCTCCTGGCCGACGATGCCCATGCTGCCGGCACCTACACGGGCAAAGAGCCGTTCAACTTTGCTGTAGCCGCACTGTTCCCCGCCGCGCAGATCGCCGGCGCCGCACCGCAGGTTCCGACGGGTCTGCTCACGCACCAAGTCGCGCGGTTCTAGCAAGACCAGACCGTCCAGCACAAAAATCGGCAGCTCAACAAACAGGGGGCGGAGATGCAGCAGGTACATGCATCTCCGCCCCTTTTGCGTCGAGAAGTTATGCCGGCGACCCGTGCCGCCACGCTCACGTTATCCCCGCTGCGGGCCTGCTGCCGCCACGAGCGGTTCAAGCCCCAGCTCGCGTGCGTAATCCTCCTGCGTAAAGACTTCGACAAGTTCAAACGTATCGGCCGCATCGTCAAACGCAAAATGCAGCACTGAGCAGTTGCCCGGCACGCGTTCGCGCTCGTCTGCCGCCGCGCCCCGCACGTGGTCCAAAAACTCCTTGATAGCCGAGCCATGGCTCACCGCGAGCACGCACTCGTGGTCCGGACGCTGCATAAGCTCGGTCAACGTCGCCACCATGCGCTCGCGCACCTGCATCTGGCCCTCGCCGCCAAACTGGCGATAGAAGTCGCGCCACGGGCGCTCGGGCAGGAGCACCACGCGCTCGGCCTCAAAGTCGCCAAAGAACCACTCGCGCAGACCGTCCAGGCGCTCGTACGCCAAGCCCGGCCACAAGTTGGCGATAGTCTGCTCGGTGCGATGAAGCGTGGAGGTGTAGGCATGATCGGGCTCAATGCCGCGCGCACGTAAAAACATGCCGGCGCGCGCCGCCTGGTCGCAACCCAACTGCGTAAGCGGCGAGTCACTCCAGCCCTGAATAATACGCTTAAGGTTGAATATCGTCTGTCCATGACGGACCAGATACAGATCTTTATTCATAGGGGTCCTTTCGTTCGTTACCAACCCAAGAGCGAAAACGCCCCGTCGCAATAGCCAAAATGAAGCACGGCACCGTTGTCGGGTAGTTCTCCCTCGCCAGTCACATACTCAAGAAACTCCTGGCAGGCTGAGCCGTGGGAAACCGCCAGCACGCAGTCGTGTTGCGGCCTGGCCATGATGCGGGACAGCGCCGCGACCATGCGCGACTGAAGCTGCACTTCCGACTCGCCGCCAAAGGCCACCGGATAATCGCCCCAGGGCCGCGGCGGCATCTCGCGATTTGATGTGCCCTCCAGCGAGCCAAAATGCCACTCACGCAGGTCATCGACCAGCTCAATGGAACGGCCCTCGCCAACGATAAGCTCGGCCGTATGCCGCGCCCGGCCCAACGGCGAGGAATACACATGATCAAAGGCCACGCCACGCGCCGCAAACGCCGTACGCGCCGTCAGCGCCTGCTCGCGCCCGCGCGCCGTAAGCGGCGAATCGTGCCAGCCCTGCAAAATGCTCTGCACATTGAGCTCAGTCTGCCCATGCCGCACCAAATACAGATCTGCCACACACCCTCCCCTCGTACCACCACAAAGGGGACAGGAGTCTTTGTGGTGATTTTGCCGCCGGATTGCGCCGCAACGACGCACAACTACAGCAGCACGTCGGCAAGCGGACGCTTGGGTACGTGGTGCACCCGCGCCTCGTCGCGCCAATAATTGATGGAGCCGTCGGGGTTGGAATCGATCGCATCGATCACCTGTGTCTCGGCCGGAACGCCAAACGCCATGATCAGCTTGAGCTCATATTTGTCGTTATCGAGCCCCATGGCATCGATCGCGTGGGGCGTAAAGGCCTTGAACATGCAGGCTGCCACCTCGGGCGTGGCGCTGCGGGCGGCGAGCATCATCGTCTGCGTGGCAATGCCCGTGTCGACATCGGTAATGGGAGCAGCGGGCTTGCCCGGAACGGCGCGCTCAGCAAAAATCGCGATGTAGCCGGTCGGGCGCTCGCCCTCGGCAGGACCTGGCCAGTCCTTAAGTGCGCCGGCCCATGCGAGCTCGTCAAATACACGCGCGCAGTCCTCTGCACCGCTTACCACATGAAAACGCAGACGCTGAGCATTGGCACCACAGGGAGCCAGGTGCGCAAGTTCCGCCAGCTCGAGCAAAAACTCGCGCGGCACTCGCATAGACCCGTCAAAGCGACGGCACGTGCGGGCGCGGCGAACCAACGCATCAAACGCGTCCAAGCCGAGCTTTTCGCAACCCTGCTTTGCCATCGATTCGACACTCGACGGTGCCTCGGGAACTGCTTCGTTCATAGGGACCCCCAATTTCGGGCAATTGTTCTTAGGAAAATCTAACCTAAAACGTAGGCAATAACGAACAGGGCCGCAATGTTCTACACCTGTTGAATAGAAAATCGCGACGTGGGGAACAACGGAAACAATTCGGGGCCTTTGGGTTACGTTTCGCCCTCCCCGACCCATACGCCAGCGCCTTTAGGCGATACTGGTTGTAACGATCAAGGCTTACGCCGCACGGAAAGGAGACATTATGGGCATCTTTAAGAACGATGACCAAAAATCGAGCCAGTTTGGATTTGACGAGAAAAGCATGGCAGGCAAGGCCGTCAAGGCCGTGCGCTGGATTTACGCCATCACGGGCGTCTTGGCGCTCGTCGCCGGCATCGCACTGCTGTTTGCGCCCGCCAAGTCCCTCGTCTTCCTAACGACCGTCTTGGGCTTCTACTTTGTGATCACGGCCGCGATCAGGCTGTTTACCGCTGTTTTCGAGCCACTGCTGCCCACCGGCTGGCGCGTGACGAGCATCATCTCCAACCTACTCATTATCTTGGGCGGCGTCATAATCCTGCGCAACCAGGCCTTCTCGACCGCGACGCTCACCACGATGGTGGTTATCGTGGCCGGCTTTGGCTGGATCGTCGAAGGTGTCATGTCCATTCTGGAGTCCGAGCTTTCGTCCAACCGTGCCCTCGCCATCCTGAGCGGCGCGCTCTCCATCATCGCCGGCATGTTCGTGTTTATCTATCCGCTGTGGTCGGCCAAGATGCTCGTCATCTTTAGCGGCGCCGCACTGCTGGTGTTTGGCGTAACGCTGATTGTTCGCGCTATTCAATTTGGCAAACTGGTGCACTAGATGCCGCGAACGCTCTTTATTGATGCAGACGCCTGCCCGGTCACGCGCGAGTCGATTGACTGCGCGCGGCGGGCGGGCGTCGCCGTCGTTATCGCCGGCAACAGCACACAGAACCTGGAACGCCACATTCGCCGCGACGATCCGCGCGACGTCGAGCATGCGCGACGCGGATTTTGGGTCACGACGCTCGATGTGAGCGTGGGCGCCGACAGCGCCGACTTTGCCATTGTCGAACGCCTGCAGGCGGGCGATGTAGTCGTGACGCAGGACATTGGCTTGGCGAGCATGGTGCTCGGGCGCGATGCCGCCGCCATCGGCGCGCGCGGGCGCGTCTACGATAAGGCGACCATCGACATGCAACTGTTTATTCGCCACGAGGAAAAGAAGGTGCGCCGCGCCGGCGGTCGCACTCGCGGTCCGGCGGCATTTACCAGCGAAGACCGGGCCCGCTTTAAGCGCAACCTCACCGAGCTGCTGCGCTAACCAAGGTAGATTTTCGGGACATGCCCGGAAATCTACCTTTTTGTTTTGCGCGGTGTGAGCGCTCGGAATCCATGGCTCAACAAAAAACGGGCTTCAAAATGCCATGCGTCGCCGCATTGCGCAGGCGCCGAGCATGGCTATTTGAAGCCCATTTTTTAGGCCTACTTAGAGGCCGAAGGCGGATAGGATAAGGCCCCAGCCGGCGCCGATGACGTACATCATGACCAGGAACACGGCGTTTTCACGAGCGCTGCGGTTGGTGCGGAACAGGACAAGATAGCCCACGCCGGCGGAAATGAGCGTGCCGGCGAGCATCGGCGCCAGCTGTAGCGCGCCCTCCAGGTACAGCTGCGTAATGACCACGCTGGCCGAGCAGTTGGGGATCAGGCCGACGAGTGCCGAGCCCAAGACGGCGAGCGTCTCGTTGCCACGCAGGAACTGCTCGATCGCGGACTCTCCGAAGGTCTCGAGCACGGCAACTAGAATCAGCGTCACCAGGAAAATAAAAACCGAAACCTGCACGGTGTGCGAGATCGCGCTGCGGATAATCGACAGGACGGGCGCACCTTCGTGGGAGTGACCGTGGTCGTGCCCATGGCCGTGGTGGTGCTCATGCTCGCCTGCGTGACCGTGGTCATGGCTGTGTCCGTGGTCGCGCTCGTGTTCATCTTCATCATCATCGCAACCGCAATGGTCGCGCTCGCACAACTCGTGGATGTGGTCGGCGCTCACGCCCGCCTCGGCCACTTCATCAATGATGTCGCCCCCGGTATGGTCGTCGTGCGCGCAGTTCACATGAGCCGGATTGGCAGCGGTCCCCAGCACGGTACGGCGAATCGCCGCATGCGCGCGGGCATTACGACGAAGGCCGCGGATAGCCGCGTCCACGATAAAGCCCGTGACCAGCGCGATCAGTGCCTTCGAAGCCAAAAGCATCGCCATGGTCTGCACGGGCACCTGCTCGGCGAGCAACAGCGGCAGCATCTCATCGGAGGTCGAGAGGAACACGGCGACCAGCGTGCCCAGCGTCACGACACGGCCGGCGTACAGCGTTGCTGCCATGGCCGAAAATCCGCACTGCGGCACAATGCCCAGCAGCGAGCCAGCCACAGGACCCGCAGCGCCGGCGCGCTTGATAGCGCCGTTGACGCGGTCGCCCGCAACGTGCTCAAGTGTCTCGAGAGCAAGATACGTCACCAACAAAAACGGCGCCAGCGAGAGCGTGTCCTTGCCGGCGTCGAGCAGAATATCAATCAGCAAATCCATGACGGATGGAACCTTTCATGTCTTTCGGCAGCATTGTAAAAGTCCTAGCGGTCAACTAGGGTATTGTAGTTGTCCTAGGCGCGATGCCAATAGTTGCCCATGGTAAACTATCATCTCGCCACATCTCAATGAACCCGAGCCGCGCGGTGCGGCCCGTCCAAGGAGCAGTTATATGAACGTTTCACAAGCACTCGAATACGAGCGTCAGCCGTTTATCCCCATGTTTATCTATGGCGATCACGGCGCCATGGAGTCCGAGCGCCAGAAGGGCGAGGAGGCCCTTAAGGTGCTCGAAACCGAGTACTTTACCGCCGAGGGCGACCCCAGCTTCGACTTTGCCACCGTGCGCGACCTGGCTGACCGCAACCGCGACCTGTGCGACCAGATTGGCGAGGCGCGCCTGCGCAACGTGA
>USPT01000068.1 GCA_900556705.1 uncultured Collinsella sp. | reverse complement strand
CCAAGATCAAGCCGCTCATGTGGATCGCAGCCCTCGCCTTCCTCGTCTACTTCTTCGTGGCGTAACGGCATAGTCTGCTAAAGCAAAAACAACAAGGCGCGGAATCGCATCGAGCGGCTCCGCGCCTTTCTTTTAGCGTCTGCCCCCGTGCCAGCGTGCGACAATTGAGGCTGTCAATATCACAACACCGAGAGAAGCCTGCCTTGGAAGCGCATCATAAGCAGATAACCGTTTATTCAGAGTGTGCGGAAGGCGCGCCCGTCATCTATCTCCCCGTGGTTATGGGCAACGGTAGTGAAGTCTACGAGCGCTGCCGAGAGCTCGACTGCCCGCCGTTCACCCTTGTCGCCATTGGAGGGCTCGATTGGAATCGCGAGCTGAGCCCCTGGGAATGCGACGGAACTATACGAGATGCCGAGCCCTTTGGCGGACAGGCTGCTGGTTTTCTTGACGAGTTGTTGAAGCAGATAATCCCCCAAGCCGAATCATCGCTCCCGCAACCGCCCGCCTGGCGCGGCGTTGCCGGCTACTCGTTGGCGGGTCTTTTTGCACTGTGGGCACTTTGGCAAACAGATGTCTTTGAGCGCGCAGCGAGTGCATCGGGGTCGTTATGGTTCCCCGGCTTTATCGACTACGCGCGCGAGCGCACGATGACGGCTACGCCCGACGCCGCCTATCTGTCGCTCGGTAAAAAGGAAACCAAGACGCCCAACCGCATGATGCGGCACGTACTCGACGATACGCACGCGATGGAAGAGCTGCTTATCGAGCATGACATTCCAACAACGCTGGAGCTCAACCCCGGCAATCACTTTGCCCAAACTGACCTGCGCATGGCGCGCGGCATCCACTGGATACTGACGCATTAAAAATGGCGTCCACGCGTACATACGCATGGACGCCATTTTTAATTTGGCTGAACGCAGCTACTATTCGGCAGTCTCCTCAAGCTCGGAAGTATCGAACTCAAAGTCATTACCGGGCAGGATGGCGTTGAGCACAATGCCCACCAGCGAGCCCACGGCAAGGCCCGAAAGCGAAATCGTCACGCCGCCCAGCTCCAGCACGATGGCACCGGCGGTACTGTAGGCAATGCCGAGCGAAAGCACGAGCACCAAAGCCGCAACCAGCACATTGCGGTTGTTCTGGAAATCAACCTGATTCTCGATAAGGTTGCGAACGCCCACGGCACTGATCATGCCGTAGAGCACGAGCGACACGCCGCCGATTACACACGCCGGCATAGCAGCGATCACAGCAGCAAACTTGGGGCAGAACGAAAGCACGATGGCGCAGCAGGCGGCAATGCGAATCACGCGCGGGTCGAACACGCGCGTCAGGGCAAGCACGCCGGTGTTCTCGCCATACGTCGTATTGGCGGGGGCGCCAAAAAGCGATGCCAAGATGGTCGCCAGGCCATCGCCGAGCAAGGTACGGTGCAGGCCGGGATCGGCAATGTAATTGCGTTCGCAGGTAGAGCCAATGGCGGAGATATCGCCGATATGCTCGATCATAGTTGCAAAGGCCAGCGGCATGATGGTGATGATGGCCGTCGTGGCAAGACCGCTATCGAACTGCGGTCCAAAAAGCGCAAACACGGTGTTGTCCCACACGACGGGCAAGCCAACCCAGGGGGCAGCTGCGACGCCAGAGAAGTCGACCTCACCCAACGCAGCCGCAACGGCATAGCTCACCACCACGCCCAGCAGAATCGGCACGATCTTGACCATGCCGCGGCCCCAGATGTTGCAGATGATGATCACGGCCACAGCGATAACGGCGACAAGCCAGTTGGTCTGACAGTTGGCAATGGCAGAGCTCGCTAGGATCAGGCCGATGGAAATGACGATGGGGCCGGTCACCACCGGCGGAAAGAAGCGCATGACACGTTTGGCGCCAAATGCGCGGAACAGCGCCGCCAGCACCGGATAGAGCAGGCCGGCGCAGGCAACGCCCAGGCAAGCGTAGGGCAAAAGCTCGGCCTCGCCGTTGGGTGCAATGGCGGCATAACCCGCGATAAAGGCAAACGACGAGCCCAGAAACGCGGGCACCTTACCACGCGATAGAAAATGAAACAGCAGCGTGCCGATGCCGGCGAACAGAAGCGTCGCCGAAACGGAAAGGCCGGTGAGCACGGGCACGAGCACCGTGGCTCCGAACATCGCAAACATGTGTTGCAAACCCAACACGAACATGCGCGGGCGGCCGAGCGATGATGCATCGTAGATGGCATCGGTGACGGCGGGCGTCGAGGATTGGGACATGGAAGTCCTTTCATGATGGAAGGGCGATCAGGCATATCGGATAACCTGCCCGAACGATACGATCCGGACCATTGTACGTGATACGTCATGTCTCGCGCGCGCCGTCACCTGCAAGCGGTAGCGTTACTTCCAAACGCGCTCGGCAATGCGCTTGACCAGCGCGATCTTTGCCCACTGTTCGTCCTCGGTCAGCTTGTTGCCAATCTCGCAGCTGGCAAAGCCGCACTGGGGCGACAGGTACAGGTTCTCGAGCGGCACATACTTTGCGGCCTCGTGGATACGTTCGACGATAACGTCCTCGTCCTCAAGCTCAGCCGCCTTGGTGGTCACCAGACCCAGCACGACCTTCTTGCCGGGAGCAACGTACTTGAGCGGCTCAAAGCCACCGGCGCGTGGCGTATCGAACTCAAGGTAGAACGCGTCAACGTTCTCATGTGCGAACAGGTACGGCGCAATGGGATCGTAACCACCCTCGAAGGCATACGTGGAGTGATAGTTGCCGCGGCACACGTGCGTGTTGATAACCAGATCGTCGGGCTTGCCCGCGATGGCGGCATTGTTGAGCGCCACGCCCAGCTCGCTCACCTTTTGCAGGTCAACCGGGCTCATGCCGGTCTTGGACACAAAGTCGGTATCGCAATAGATGCCCCAGGTGCAGTCATCAAATTGGATGTTGCGGCAGCCTGCTGCGTACAGGTCGGCGATCACCGTGCGATAAGCGGCCGCAATGGCGTCGGCAAGTTCCTCATCGGTCTTATAGACAGCGCGCAGGCTCTCCTGCTGGCCGTCGCAGCGATCGAGCGTGACCTCAGAGAACGTCTGGATCGGCGCCGGAATGGTCTGGCGTGCGACCTGGCCCTCCCCCTCAAGCGCCTTGACGAACTTAAAATGCTCGACGAACGGGTGGTTCTCGCCGCTAATGGGACCAGTAACCACGGCGGTGTCGGCCGTCGTCTCCTCATCATGGAACATATAACCCGTGCGTGAGGTGCGGCGCTCAATGCCGTTAAGGCCCCACATAAAATCGAGGTGCCAGTAGCTGCGGCGGAACTCGCCATCGGTGATCACCTGCAGGCCGGCGGCCTTCTGCTTGGCCACCAAATCGCGAATGGCATCGTCCTCGACGGCCTTAAGGCCGGAAGCGTCGAGTTTACCCGCGACATAGGCGGCACGGGCGTCCTTTACAGCCTGCGGACGAAGAAAGCTGCCGACGATATCGGCGCGAAACGGCGCGTTCGGTTGAATCGAAGTGCTCATAGATATCTCCCTTTGCATTGGTTGCTTTACTGGGACAGAGTATGAGCGCTCATATGACCATCGTAAAATATACGTTTATAACAGTTTGATATAGATGTTTCCTATATCAGTCTGGACTGTCATAAAGAGACTTGAACCGTGCGGAGCACAGCAGCCTAGATATGCTGACGAATCGCGTCGATATAGGCCCGACCGTAGCGCGTAAGCGTCGTGTTCTTGCGCGTGATGATGCCAATCTCCATGTACTCGTCCACGTCGAGCGGAATCGAGATAATGCCGGGGCCGTTGAGCTCGTGGCTGATCACGCCCGAGCATACCGTGTAGCCGTTGAGGCCCATGGCCAAATTGAACAACGTCGCACGGTCGCGCACGCGGATATTTTTGCGACGCTCAAAGGTCGAGGTCAGCTCCTCGGAATAGTAAAACGAGTTGTAGCTGCCCTGCTCGTAGGACAGGAACGGGTAGTCTTCCAGATCCTCGAGCGTCACGCTGGAGCGGTCCGCCAGCGGATGGTCGGCGCAGACGAAGACATGCGGCGTGGCGCAGAAGAGTCCTTCGAACACGAGCTCGTTGGCCACCAGCATGCGCTCGATGACCTCGCGGTTATGCTCGGATAAGTACAGGATGCCCAGTTCGCTTTTCATATGCGCGACATCCTCGATAATCTCGTGAGTCTGCTCCTCGCGCAGGGTGAAGTCGTAACGCGCGGCATCGAACTCGCGGATCACGTCGACAAACGCGTTGACGGCAAAGGAATAATGCTGGCAGCTCACACTAAAGTGCGGCACCTGCTCGGATGCGCCCTTGTACTTGCCCTCGAGCAGGTCGGCCTGGTCGAGTACCTGGCGCGCGTAGCCCAAGAAGGTCTCACCTTCCTCGGACACAATGACGCCCTTGTTGGTACGCTCAAAGATGTGCACACCCATCTCGTTTTCGAGATCGCGAATCGACGCGGTAATCGAAGGCTGCGACACAAAGAGCCGGCGCGAGGCCTCGGTAATGCTGCCGCATTCGGCAACTTTGACGACATATCTGAGCTGCTGGAGCTTCATGGCTGTCTCCTTAGCTGTTAGTGAGATTCGCGTCGGCAGTACCCGGCAGGCGCATAAACGGCGGCATCTCCCCCGTCGCGGCGCAGGCGGCAATCTGATGCAGGACTCCGGCGACCGCATCATCCACCGCGGCGCCGATATGCCAGCGCGCGGCAGCCGTGACGGCCTCGTTAGCATTGGCGACTGCAACGGAGTTGGGAACGGCATCGATCATGGGCAGATCGTTATCGGAATCGCCAAATACGGCCACCTCGTCGGGCGTCAGGCTCAAGGCGCGCGCCAGCTCCAGCGCAGCGCAGCCCTTGTCCCAACCATCCGGAAGGATGTCGAACAGGCGCACTCGGTTGTTGGGAAACACAAGCGAGAGTTCCGGCACCTCAACGGCAACGCGCTCGCGTAGCTCCGCGAGCTCCTCACGCGAACGGGCACTCCAGATATTCGCCTTAAACACCGGCGCGCCATCGACGACGGGACGACACGGGGCCTCTTCGCCTTTGAGCCACGCATTGCCGCCCGACTCTATAGCGCGACGCACACGCTCGGGATTGCTCGTCACGCAATAGGCATCGTTGCCCCAAAAGTCATCGCCCAGGCTGTAGACTTTTAGAAATGTATCGTCGGTCTCTTGCTCCAGATAGTCAGCCAAACGCATCAGAGCATCGTTGTCGATTGCGCGCGAAGCGACTACTTCGCCGTCGACAAACATCACCTGGCCGTTACAGAACGCACCGGTCGAAAAACACTCGGAACGGTTTTTGAACATCCAGCCCATCGCGGACGGCTGACGACCCGAAACCGGCCCAAAGTGCAGACCCGCCGCCTGCATGGCATGAATACCCTCAATGGCGTAGTCGCTGGCGCCGTCATGCCCGGCTGGAATCAGCGTATCGTCCATAT
>USPT01000067.1 GCA_900556705.1 uncultured Collinsella sp. | reverse complement strand
GCTACGTGATCGACCCGCACACCGCTTGCGGCTATCACGTCTTCGAAAAGGTCGCTCCCGCCAAGGGCGCCAAGGCCCGCGTGCTGCTTTCGACCGCCAGCCCTTACAAGTTCCCGCGTGCCTGCTGCGACGCCCTGGGCCTCGACGTTCCCGAGGACGATTTTGAGGCCATGCGCGTGCTCGAGCAGGCAACCAACACGGTTGCCCCGGTCCAACTCGCCGAGCTCGAGTCCAAGCCCGTCCGCTTCGAAGACGTCTGCAACGTCGATGAGATGGCAAGCTACGTCGAGTCTGCAGCAAAAAAGATGGCTACCAACTAAAATCCTTATTAAGCGCCGGCGAAAGCCGGCGCACCTTCTTTTATCAGACACCCACCGGGATGATGACGAACGCGCATAGCGTGCCTGGCTGTTTAGTTCGTCGCGAGTTCCGCACGCAAAGGAAAGCGCTTAATGTGCTTTCCGTCTTGCGCAGGACTGCCCGAGCAGCGAACTAAACAGCCAGGCACGCCAGGAGGACTCACATGATCAAGATCACCGTCCCAGCAACAAGCGCCAACTTGGGCATTGGCTACGATACCCTCGGCATGGCCGTCAGCCTCTACTCGCACTTTACCTTTGAGCGCGCCGATAAACTCGCCATCACGGGCTGCCCCGAAGAGTTCCAAAACGAGGACAACCTGGTCTACGTCAGCTTTGTCGATGCACTGGCCGCATGGGGCGAGCCGGCTTTTCCCGTTGCCATCGACATTCAGACTGACGTTCCCGTCGCCCGCGGCCTAGGCTCCAGCTCCACCTGCGTCGTCGCCGGCATTATGGCCGCCGCCGCACTGACAGGCCACACCGTCGACCGCGCCGAGCTTGTTCGCATTGCCACCGAAGTCGAGGGCCATCCCGATAACGTCGCCCCCGCCATCCTGGGCGGCGCCGTCTGCTCCTTTACGCCGACCGATTCGCTCCCCCAGTGCCTGCGCTACGAGGTGAGCGATCGCCTGCGTTTTATTACCGTGATTCCGCCCTACGAGGTACACACGAGCGAGGCGCGCAAGGTCGTGCCGCAGGAGATTCCGCTCTCCACCGCCGTGTGGCAGATGGGCCGCATCGCCGGTATGACACGCGGCTTGGAGACTGGTGACCTCGACCTGATTGCCGCCGCCAATGACGACCGCATCCAAGAGCCCTATCGCCGCCGCCTCATCCCCGACTACAACGCTGTGCGCGACACCTGCCTTAACGGCGGCGCTAAGACCATCTGGATCAGTGGTTCGGGCTCGACTCTCATGGCTGTGACCGACGATACCATCGTGGCAAAGTTCCTGCAGGTCAAGCTGCGTGAGCAGTTCCCCAAGTGTGAGACGCATATTCTAACGTGCGACACCGAGGGCGCCCAGATCGAATACCTGTAGTCGCCGTCCCGTATACTCGCCGGGGAGGCCAGGGGCTTTGCCCCCAAATCGTCCTCGGACATGGCAGGACCCCCACTGCGCACTTCGTGCGGCGGGGGTCCTGCCGTCCTGCGGAAAGATTTGGGGGCAAAGCCCCTGGCCTCCCCTATGTTAACTTCGCCGGCGGCGGCTACAGGGACCTACACTCTGGAAAGTCGCCGGGCTGATAATCTGGCTTTTTATTGGTAGGGGCTCTTGCTAGGCTGGAGCACTTCCTAGAGGCGGGCATCGGCTGTGTGCTTGGTTTAGGCTGCACTGGTTTCTTTGTATTCGAAGACTGGCTCTAGGAGATCTTCGATGTTGCAGTGGAGGGCTTTTGCTATGGCTCTTACGCTTGTTACCGAAGCTTCATTAATGTTTCTCTGGCGCTGCTCGTACATTTGGATTGAGCGGAGTGACACACCCGATTCGTATGCTAGGTCTTGTTGGGTTTTCTTAAGCTTCTTTCTTGCTAACGCAAGTTTGGTTTGCCTGGACGCTTTTTTCGCCATATCGCAGACGAGGCGAGCCACGCGTTCCTCCGAGGCTTCGTGCCAGGGATAGTACAGACTGAGCAGTGCGTCAAACGGAACGACATGCAGCAGGTCTTCGAAAGACTCTCCTAGGCGCCACTGAAGGTATGCCAATATCCAGCCTGTCCAATATTCCGGTGTCTTTTCGAATCGGTAGGTTCGATTTGGCATCGGCCTTGATTGGTAGCCCGACCTTTCGACGATAAGCGCGAATAGCTCAACGCCCGATTTTCCCGATACGACCCATGCGTTGCCACGCTCAAACTCACGGGCTACGCCGCTCAGGCAAAAGAGTTCAGCGACCTCGGACCCTTCCGCTCCATAGTCGTTCACGGCATAGTCGAAGCAGTCGCCGAGGTTGTTCATTGCATCCTCGAGGTAGTAGACGGGGTATGTCCTGCTCGGCCCACAATCCGTTAAATCTTGGATCATTTAAATCAACCCTCCCTGCCATCAAATCCCTAATGTCGACTCCCTCGGTGTCAAGATATCGCCCTAGTGACAGTTCAATATTGACTATCACTAGGGCGATATGCTCAAAAGCTTTTGCCAAGAGCCCTTACTAGAGGCAGGCCTCGGCAATGCGGCGCTTAAGCTCATCGATGCCGGTGCCGGTCTGGGAGCTTGTGATGATCACGTTCTCGGCCGGAACGTTGAGCTGCTTTTTGATGGCTGCTGCCTGGCGGGCCTGCTGGGTGCGGCTGAGCTTGTCGGCTTTGGTGAGGCAAACGATAAAGTTGAACTCGTTGCCCTGTAGGTAGTCGATCATGTCGTGGTCGAGCTTGCTGGGGTCGTGACGAATGTCCACCAGCGAGACCACCAAGTTAAAGCTGCGCTCGGAGTCGAAAAAGTCGCCGATAAGCTCGGCCCAGCGGTCGCGCTCGGCCTTGGAGCGACGGGCGAAACCGTAACCCGGCAGGTCCACGAAATGCACGTCATCGGCCTCAAAGAAGTTGATGTTGCTCGTCTTGCCCGGCGTACTGGAAACCTTGACTAGGTTCTTGCGGCCAAATAGCTTGTTCATAATCGACGACTTGCCCACGTTGGAGCGGCCGACAAAGCTCACCTCGGGGCAGGTGGACTCGGGAATCTGCGAAACCTTGCCATAGCTGGCGACGAACTTGGCAAGCTGGTAGTTAATGGAATCGGCCATGGACACTCCTTGGTCGTAGGTTCTTACAAATAGACGCGCTATTGCGCAGCGGCAATGCGGCGGACGATATCGAGCGTAATGTCACTTGCGACACGCGCGTACTCGAACAGATCGAACTCTCGCTCGCAAATTGCATCGTACGCCTCGTCACAATTATCGCTGATAGCGCGCAACACCAGGCAATCGACACCATTTTTGGTTGCGACATGGGCAATTGCCGCGCCCTCCATGCCGACACAATCGGCATGCGTCGCCTCGATAGCGTCGTTGCGCATGGTGGCGCCCGTCACAAAGCGGTTACCCGTGGCAATCGTGCCGACCAGGAACTGCTTGGTGCCCTCGTTCGAAGCGACTGCATTTTTCGAAGCGTCAACAAACCCACGTCCAGCAAGCACGTCGGCGGCAATATCGACCAGCGCGGGCGTCGAGCCAAACTCCTCGAGCCCCGGTGCGGACTCGGCGATAAGCGCGGTATCGGTATCCAGATAGCGTAGGCGTTTGCCAATGACCACGTCGTCGATATGGAGCTTGGGGTTCAAACCGCCCGCAATGCCCGAAAACACAACAGCCTGCGGAGCATACTTGCTAATGAGGTGCTGTGTTGCAGCGGCGGCGTTCACCGTGCCCATGCCCGCCGTTGTGGCGACAACTGTCAGGCCGTCGAGCTCACCGCTCACAACGGTCAAGCCCGCCTCCCGTGCCTCGCAAACGTCGCTCAGCTCTTCCTTAATCTGCATGATCTCTTTTTCGAGCGCACCGATAATCGCGATGGTAGCCATACCATTCCCCAAACCTATACGAAATTCTCAACCAAGGTATGGTACCAGCATTTTGTTTGACCTCGCCAAACGAACACGCTAAGCCAGTGCAGCTCGCGTATCAAACAGAGCCTTTGCAATCGCGGCCGTAACCTCGCTCGAACGGTCACTCCATGGCATCGATGTCATGACGCTCATGACATAGGTACGGCCATCGATGTCGATGAGGCCTGCATCGCATGTCGAATAGTAACCATCCTCGCTAATCCAGCCTGCCTTGTTGCGCACCAAAACCTGCTCGTCCGCAATGCCATCGCGAATAAACGAGCGCGATGTTGATGTCAGAAGGCCCGACAACCACTGTGAAGTCTCGGTATCCATGCTCAGATACTCGCTCATCTCACGCCATAACCTCGCAGAAGTGCGCGGGCAGTAGGTCGGAAAATCACTCATCGGATCCAGTGCCGTATCGTAACCGATGCCAAGACCGACAATCCAATCCTCGTAACCGACACGGTCAAACGCCGCACGTAACGCAATAAACGAATCGTTGTCTGAATAAACGACCGCGGCCTCGATCAAGTCGCGTACCGTCTGCCAACCCATGTTGTAGCCACCATAGGTGCCAAGGAAGTCATCGAGTGAAACCTGGCCCGTCTCGACCAGAGATTCGCAGATGTACAACGCATAGAGTGCCTTGTAGCTACTCGCACCGTACACCTCGACATCAGCGTTATACGTCACGCCCTTACCGCTCGACAGGTCGTAAAACACCACGCCCACATCGCCCAGCTCCTGCGCCTGGTCAAGCGCATTCTGGAGTGCGGCGAGGTTCTCATCCTCCAGGGCGAGGATCTGGTCATCAACCAGTGAGAAGGTCTGCACGGTATCGCCTGAGGGAATATCGTTAAAGTCCGCCTTCGAAAGCCCCGTCTTGAGGTTCGCTGTCAACAGGGTTTGACTTGCGGTGACTTTAGATTCAGAGACCTTTTTGTTTTGCGTCTGTACCGTTGACGCATCTGAATGTGCCATTCGCTCCGATGCGTAGGTTTTGGCGGTAATTCCGAGGATAATAACCGCCGACGTTAGCATCCCAATGGCGGCAATCTTCCTCACGCGGATGCGAGCGCTGGCAAGGCCACGCGAAGACGTGCCCTTCGTCTTATATCTGCTGCCATGCTGCGGCACATACTCGTCCCGCGATGCGATGTTTCGCACGTGGTCTCCTGACTGCCACCGTTTATATACGAGCAGCATGATACCGAGCAGGCATTTCTTTCCAAAGATATTCAGCGGCGTTTAAGGTGTCTTTAAAGAAACCACAAGCGTATTTATCCAAATGGCACGATTCTGTTGCGCATCTCACCGCAACCCAGAGAGCAGTCTTTTTAGGACGGGGCTCTTTAGCAATCAACTAGGTGCCCAGGGGCACTCATTTAAGTCTGTCCCCAATGAGTGCCCTTGGGGAACGAAAATGGCATGCTATCCGATAGCGTTTTTGAGCTCCGCACGGCGCTTTTTCATGCCGGTCATAACGGCATTGCGCAACTCGGGCATGCGCGCGGTATCCATCTGGGGAACGCCCTCGAGCTTATAGGGAATG
>USPT01000066.1 GCA_900556705.1 uncultured Collinsella sp. | reverse complement strand
TCCCAACGGATCTTTAATCGTCTTTGTAAACTCGACCATGTCCCCTCCCACGACATCGCACATTCGGCCGGCAAACCCAGCCACGTGGTAGTTATTGTAGCGTTAGATGCTTGTCGAGGACCCTTTCGGACACCCCGTGGACAAAAAGTGGCAAATATGAGTACTGTCACCAATTTAGTAGCAGCAAAATCGAGAGCAAATTGCCTACTTTGAGCGATTCGAAGAGGTTGAAAGCCGCCAAACGCCCTTTATAGGGGGTTAGATAAATTGATTTTGAGTCCATTTTCGCTCAGAACAGGCCGAAAAATATGACACCTCTTTTGCAACAGTACTCATATTTGGCATTTTTTGACCACGGGGTCCAAAACCATGCCCCAAATCACAAAAGGAGGGGCCTCGTAAGGCCCCTCCTTAGGAAAGGGAATCGATTTATTCCACAGCCGTAGATTAATCCTAGCCGCTACTCCATCATGTCGAGAACAGACGGGCGCAGCTCGCTCTCGGCGGCCTCGGGATCGGTCTCGCGCAGACGGTTGATATAGCGGTTGTACCACATCACGGCAAGGCCCAGGAAGACAACCACACCGCCAACGTTGTAGACCAGCGTCAGCCACAGCGGCTGATCGAGCGGAATGGTGCCGCAGATAAGCACGAAGCAGAAGACCACAAGCAGGAATGCGGCAACGACCAGGCCAAAGCTACGCGAGCCCATGCGGAAGCCACGGGGAGCAGCGTCGAAGTTCTTGCGCAGCATAAAGTAGGCAAGCAGAATCAGCAGCGGCGGGAGCAGAGCCGTGGCAGCCGTCATGTTGGTGACAATCATGAGCAGGTCGTCGAGGTTACCGGAGCCCAGGGCCGGAATGATCAGGATGGGGACGACGATGGCGAACTGCAGCCAGGCAGCGCGGGCAGGAATGCCGTGCTCGTTGAGCTCGACGATCTTGCTACCAAAGACGCCCTTGGGGATCTCGGTGAAGAACACCTTGATGGGAGCGGAGGTCCACATCATGAGGGAGCCCAGCGTAGCGGCGAGTAGGATCAGGCCGATGACGCGCGTAGACACTTCCATGGGAATGCCAAAGTGGGCAAAGACAGCGCCGAATACGTCGAAGATACCGGTGGAGATGGCAACGCCGCCCTCGGGGATGAACAGGTTAACCAGCAGCGAAGCGCCTGCATACAGAAGGCCGATGGTCAGGCCGGCGATAACGACGGTGCGCACGAAGGCCTTGACGCCACCCTTAAGGTCGTTAAGGAACACGCCGACAGACTCAGCGCCGCCAACGCCCTGGATGATCCAGGCAAGCGTACCGAAGAAGCCCCACGCAGTTGCGAAGTTGCTCATGTCGGGAGCCATGTTAGCGGGAGTAGGAGCCGTAGCGAACTCAACGCCGCCAAAGGCAGCAGCCAGGGACAGCAGGATGAACACGGCGGTCAGGCCGAGAGCCGCGGTCGAACCGAAGGAGGAAATGGAGCCGATCCACTTAGCGCCCTTGGTCGAAACCCACGTGGCGATAGCAAAGACGACGATCTCGATAATGGTGATCCACAGCTGCGAAAGCTCGGCGTTGGCACCAAAGAACACGTAGCTCGCGTAGATGATGACGTTGGGCAGGACGGACGCAAAGAAGAACAGGTTAACAAACCAGTAGCTAAATGCCGTCAGGAACGCCCAGCGACCACCCATCGAGGTCTTAACCCATGCGTACACGCCAGACTCGGAGTCCTTGTTGAGGCCGACGAACTCGGCGGTAACCAGGGTATAGGGGACAAAGTACAAAAGCGTGGCGAAGAAGAACGACGGCGCAGCTGCCAAGCCGATGGCCGCGTTGTTGTTGATGATGTTCTTGATACCGAACACGGCGGCGACCGTCATGCCCAGCAGAGCGAACGAACCAATCGTTCCTCGTTTTTCAGAGCTCATAAGCCCTCCCAATCATCTGTTAAATGTCATCTAAAACCGTCCGAGCTGCAAGTGCAAACACGGACGGCGCACCTGCTAAGGGGAATGGGGAAAAGGGAGTCAACAAAGCCATCCCCCTTAACGGCGCGAAGCAAACGTCCAGGCAGACGAATACTACTTGTTGGGGAAGGAATAACCTTCGACTGTCACGTGCAGTACCACGACGCGGGGATCCGCGGCATCGGCCACGACACGGTAGGCCTCGTCAATTTCGACGACGGCAACGCCGCCGGCGGGAATCGTCACGGTCTCCCCCGTACCCTCAAAGCGCTCGCGATCATCGATATCGCTGTAGGCGCGCGTACAGGTAAGATCGGCCTTGGAAGCCACCTCAACGGTCAGATTGCCGTCGAGCGGGGCGAGCACGGCATGGTAGCGACGGTGACCGACCAGATCGGCAGTAGCCGCCTCGTGGGCGTTCACCCACCAATACACCAGCGAGTCGCCGATAGAGTACGCCACATCGTGCTGCAGTTCAGAAACGCCGTCGAGTGCCTGACCGGTACGCATCCACTTCTTGACGGACTTCATCTGGGCGTCGAAATCGGCACGCGAGTTAAAGATATGCATGACTTATGCCTCCTTAATGGGTGCCAGCGCCTGAGCCAGATCGGCAGACGTCAGCGGTCGCAGGGACACCTCAAAGCTGAAGCTCTCAAAACGGGTGCGATAGGAATCGAGCACCTCGGAACCCCAAGAGTTCGAGCCAAGGCCGAGCAGCTGGTCGTTGATGTTGACCGTAACCGTTTCGCCCGGGACAAGATCGTAGACATGCTTGGCGTTATCGATAGCCTCGCAGCTATAGGGCCATGCGGAGAACGAGAACGGATTGGAAGCGGCGTCGCTCGGACGCGTCACGACCAGACCGTCACCGTGGCTGGAGCGCAGGGCGACCCAGCGGGTACCCTCGCGGTTGGCGCAGTCCTGGGGCATAACGTAGGGCGTGAACATGTCGTCGACCGTAGTGCGGTAATGACCGACCGGGTTGGCGCGCAGCGAGTCCGGATAGTTCTCGCCCGGGCCGTGGCCATACCACTCGACGGCACGATCACAACCGGGAACCTCGAAGGAGATGCCGATGCGCGGGATAATGTCCGAATAGTCGCCGTAGGGCTCGCCGGAAACCTTGAGGTCGACGCGGCCACTCGGAAGCACGGTATAGACGAGCTCGACGCGCATGCCGAACGCGCGGACGGGAGGAGCGATACGCTGGCTCACGGTAACGACGACCGCATTGTCGTCCTGCTTCCAAGAAACATTACGGGTAGACGTCTGCATCACATCGATGAAGTTATCCTTCCACAGGGAGTCGTACTCCTGGGCGTGGTTATCGACGAGCGGATGCCAAAAACCAACCTGGGGACCGGAGGTCATGACGTCGCGACCGGATGCCTTCCACTCGCTCACGGTACCGTTGACCTTGCTGAAGGTCAGCTCGCCGTTGAGGGAGCGAATACGAATCTCCTGCTCGGTCTCCTCGACCGTAAGCTCAGGACGAGTGGGGGCGGCAATTGCCGGCGCCGGATGGTTTGCGATGGCAAACTGGCTTGCACCCAGTTGGAACATCGGCTCGCACCAGGCGTGAGCCGCCATGGTGTAGGCGTGCACGGTCAGCAGGGTCTCGCCCACTGCGGCCTCGCGAATCACCAGCGGAAGCTGGACGGACTCGCCGGGGGCAACCGCACCGGGCATGAGCGTCTTGCGGCAGACCACGTCGCCGTCCACCAGGGTCTCCGCCGACAGGCAGACATCCTCGAGGGTGGTAAACCAACGCTTGTTGGTGACGGTCAGCTCGCCCGCCTCGGCATCGTAGGCCATGCGAACCGGGCAGATGACCTGGCCGTACTCGGTAAGGCCCGGGCTCGGCTGCTGCCAGGGGAACACCATGCCGTCGATGCAGAAGTTGCTGTTGTTGGGGTAATCGCCGTTGTCGCCGCCATACATGTCGTAGGCAACGCCGTCCTCGGTCACAGCAGCCAAACCGTGGTCGCACCATTCCCAAATAAACTGGCCTTGGATGCAATCCCAGCGATCGAAGACCTCCTGGTACTCGGACAGGCCTCCGGGACCATTACCCATGGAGTGGCCGTACTCGCAGTTGATGCGCGGCTTGGGGAACGGATGCTCGCCAAAGTCGTTCATCTGCGACACGCGGGAGTACATGGTGGAAATGACGTCGACGGTATCGGCGTTGCGATCCTCCTCGTAGTGGACCGGACGACCGTCGAGCTCGTGAGCTTTGGCGTACATCGCGCGGATGTTGCAGCCATAGCCGCTCTCGTTGCCCATCGACCACATGATGATGCACGCGTGGTTGCGTTCCTGCATCACCAGGCGCTCAACACGGTCAACGTAAGCCGGCTCCCAGGCAGGGTCGTCGGTGACCAGGGCGATATTGCCGATATTCTCGAAGCCGTGGCTCTCCATATCGGTCTCGGCGACCAGCATGATGCCGTACTCGTCGCACAGCTCGTAGAAGCGCGGATCGTTGGCGTAGTGGGACGTGCGCACCGCGTTGATGTTGTGCTGCTTCATGAGCTCCAGGTCGCGGCGCATGCGCTCGAGACCCACGGCGCGGCCCTTGTGATCGTCGTGGTCGTGGCGGTTGACGCCATGCATCTTAAAGTAGGTGCCGTTGAGGTAGATATGATTGCCCTCGACCGTCACCTCGGCAAGGCCTTGGCGATGCGGAACGTACTCGCTGACCTCGTCGCCGTCGTAGACCTCAAGCGTAAGGTCATAGAGGAAGGGGTCCTCGGGGTTCCAGAAGTGGGCATCGGCAACGCTGCACTCGGCATGGCCGTCGACGCACTCGCCCGTAGCGACCACATTCTGGCCATCGCTGAGCGTATACACGACGCGACTTGCGCCCTCGGCAACCGTATCGAGCGTGATCAGAGCGGCATCGCCCTCGCGGTGCGTGCGGAACCTAAAGTCGACCAGATGCGCGGCGGGACGCTGCATGAGGTACACATCGCGGAAGATGCCCGATGCCCACCACATGTCCTGGTCCTCGATGTAGCTACCATCGCTGTACTGCAGAACCTTGACCGCAAACAGGTTGTCGCCCTCGACGAGCGCGTCGGTCACGTCAAACTCGGCGGACAGGCGCGAACCCTTGGTCATGCCGATAAACTTGCCGTTGACATACAGCTCGCCGTAGCTCTCGATACCGTCGAAGCGAATAATCTCGCGAGCGCCGGCAGGCACGGCGGGAAGTTTGACGATGCGCTGGTAGACGCCCGTAGGGTCGTCGGAGGGAACGAACGGCTGATCCACCGGGAACGGAAAACCCTCGTCGGTGTAGGCAAGGTTGCCATAGCCGTCTACCTGCCACAGGTGCGGAACCTCCACGTGATCCCACTCGGGCTCGTACGTGCAAAGTGCTTCGTTGGAGACGGCCGCGGGGCCCTCAAAAAGGCGGAACTGCCACGAGCCGGACAGCTGGACAAATCCGCGCGACAGCTCGCGGCTGTACGTAGCGGCGAGATCGGCGGTCTCATAACCCATAAAGTACGCATGGGGTGCCAGGCGGTTCCTGTGGGTGAGCGCTTGGTTTTCCCAATCGTTAATGGCGTCCATGGTGATGCTCCTTCGTCATCGTAGTGCTTCTTTGTGCAACCGGTTGT
>USPT01000065.1 GCA_900556705.1 uncultured Collinsella sp. | reverse complement strand
ACGCGGTGCTCTCCGTGATGGGCAAGCCGAGCCGCGCCGTCTACGATGCGTTCTGTCGCAAATTTGAGCGCTTGAACCGCGAATACGGACTCAAGCAGTACATAGTGCCGTATCTGATCTCGAGCCACCCCGGCTCGACGATGAAGGAAGCCGTGGACCTTGCCGAGGCCGTGCGCGACATGGGCTACATGCCCGAGCAGGTGCAGGACTTCTACCCCACCCCGTCCACCATGTCGACCTGCATGTACTACACCGGCGTGGACCCGCGCACCATGGAGCCGATCTATGTGGCGCGCGACCCGCACGAAAAGGCCATGCAGCGCGCGCTCATCCAGTATCGCAAGCCCGAGAACTACAAGCTGGTACGCGAGGCGCTGGAAAAGGCTGGCCGCCGCGACCTGATCGGCTACACCAAGCATTGCCTGATCCGTCCCGTGCCGCCGCGCCCGGGCGAGACGTCTGCCGGCGGCGGACACGGCACCGGCAAGAAGGGCGGCAAGGCCCACGGTGGCGCTGGTGGTGCCGGCAAGGGGTCTAAGGGCAGCAAGGGATACGGCGGCATGTCCCGCGCGCAGAACACTGCCGGTCGCAATCGCGCGGCACAGGGCCGCCAGGGTGCCAACGGAGGCGGCAGGCGCAACTAGCGCGGCGAGGCGGCATGCCGCCGCTGGCGGCACACACGCCCCCACCAATGAAATGCCGCTCGCCGGGGCGTCGTAAAACGATTCCCCGGCGAGCGGCCGATTAATATTGTCTATCTCAAAACGTCGTTACTTTTTGTCAAAACGACCATAGAGCGCAAACGAGAGCGTCGCGGAAATAACCCAAGTCAAAGCGATGCAGGCGACAATCATGATCAGGTTCATGGGATTGCCGCTTGGATCGGCATAAACGGGCAACGAGGTAATGCCAGGCATAACAAAGCCGAAGCACTTAGCGCCCAGAACAACGGTGAGCGCGCCGCCAATGCCATCCGCGATCATCGCAGCGATAAGCGGAGTCCTGTTAGGAACCTGAACGGTGAACAAGGCAGGCTCGGAAATTCCCATAAATGCCGAGAAGGCGCACGTCATCGCAGCGGACTTGAGCTTTTCATCGGTCATGCGCAGGGCCGCACCAAAAGACGCACCGCTTTCGGCGAGGTTATGGCAGAAAGAGATCGGGAGCAGATAGTCATACCCCAGCGTTGCGATATTGGAAATCTGGATGGGGCTCGTTGACTGGTGCATGCCGAAGAGCACGATAAGCGGCATAAAGAAGCCCAGCAGAAAACCGGCAACGGGGCCTAACGTCGAGAATAGCCAAACGATACCGTTGGCAAGACCAAGACCGCACCAGGCACCAATCGGAGCGAGCACAAACAGGTTGACGGGAATCACGATAGCAAGGGAGAGCGCCGGAACGACAACGAGCTTAAAAAGATCCGGCACGACTTTGTCGATTGCGCGATATACAAAAGACAAGCCAATGACGCCAAAGATAACCGGGAACACGGAATCGGCGTAGCTAAAAATCGGCACCGCAAAACCGAACAGCGCAAGGGGCGTCTCGCCCGTACCGACAGCGTTGACAATGGTCGGGTACATCAGCGATCCGGCAACACAAAGCGCAAGCGAACGGTTGACCCGGAACTTATCAGCTGTAGACATTGCCAGCAAAAACGGCAAGAAGTAGAACGGGATATCCGAAATCATATTGAATATCGCAAAGTCGCCGGCACCCGTGTCGATTCCAAAAGCCGCGATAGCAGCCAGGATGCCCTTTACGATGCCTCCCGCCACCAGTGCGGGAATGATAGCGGAGAAGATGCCGGTGATGATATCGAATACGCGAGCCGAACCTTTTTGGAGCTCAGGCTGCTCGGCGTCGGCGGAGACCTCGCCACCCATCCTGTCACCTAGCATGGGCTCCAATTCGTCATATACCGACCCCACGCTGGCGCCGATGATAACCTGCCACTGCCCGTCTTTAACCTGCGCGCCCAAGGCGCCGTCAAGCGTCTTAAGGGCCTCCAGATCTGCCTTGCTATCGTCCTTCAGGTTGAATCTGAGCCTTGTAATGCAGTGCGTTGCCATAACAACGTTATCGGCGCCGCCCACGAGCTCGAGGACACGAGCGGCCAGTTCCTTCTTGTCTGCCACGACAATCACTCCTACCCAAGATCCTCGCCATTAGTGGCGATACATTTCTGATACCAATAGAAAGAGTCTTTACGCGAGCGCTCCGCAGTGCCGTTGCCGCAATTATCCAGATCGACATAGATAAGCCCGTAGCGCTTGTCCATCGTAAGAGGACCGCAGGCAACAAGGTCAATGAATCCCCAGATCATGTATCCGCGCACGTCAACGCCATCGATCACTGCTTCCTTAAGGCACTTTATGTGCTGGCGCAAATAATCGATTCGATACTCGTCGTGGATGCTGCCATCCTCCTCGACTACATCAGATGTACCGAGGCCGTTCTCGGCGATATACAGGGGCAGCCCATAGCGGTCATACATCTGGTTAAGGGTAACCCTCAGGCCAATGGGATCGAGCTGCCAGCCCCACTCACTCGTCTCGAGATAAGGGTTCTTGTTTGCCATGACCAGATTTCCCGCAGTCTTCTCCCATCCCTGATCGCAGGTGGATACCTGGGAAAAGTAGTACGAGAAGGCCAGGAAGTCGACCGTGTTGCGAGCGATGAGCTCTTCATCGCCCGGCTCCATTTGAATCTCGATATCGCACGCGTCGAAATAGCGATTCATATAAGCGGGGTATTTTCCACGAGCCATCACGTCCGTATAGAACCAGTTGGAATACTGGTCGTCGTGAATAGCCTGCATGTTATCTTCGGGACGGCAGGTGGCGGGATACGTACAGAATCGAGCGATCATGCCGCCAACGGGAGTATCGGGCGAAAGACGATGGACAATCTCGACGGCACGCGCATTGGCAGCGAACTCGTGGTGCAGGCACTGGAAGATGGCTCGATCGAAGTTCTCCCCCTCTTCGTCTTTGACCAGACAGACCCCGTCCCAAGGCGAAAAACGCGCTGCATTGAACTCGTTAAAAGGCAGCCAGAAATCGACCAGATCGCCCAATTCCGTAACGATTGTCTCGACATAGCGGGCGAAGAAATCAATCGTCTTGCGATTCTTCCATCCCCCATATGTGGTGACAAGATTTACCGGGATGTCATAGTGGAGCATGGTGACGAAGGTTTTAATGCCGTGCTTTTTGCACTCACCCAGCATGCTTCGATACCACTCGATGCCTTCGCGGTTAGGCTCAAGATCATCTCCGTTAGGATAGATTCGGCTCCAGCAAATAGAGGTGCGGAACAGCTTGAGGCCCATCTCCGCAAAAAGCGCGATGTCCTCACGGTAGTGATGATAGAAGTCGTTACCGCGCCTAAACGGGTAGAACTCAACACCATCATCTGCGAGAGCGTTCATTAGTTCGTCATGGCAGAAGGGGTTGTTTTGATGCTTGTCCTCAATCTGGTCATGAGTCCAGGTACCATCCAGCCATCGACAATCCTGCGTCGACTTTCCCTTTCCGCCCTCATTCCAGGCACCATCGGCCTGCGAGCACGATATGGCTCCGCCCCATAAAAAGTCGGAGTCAAACCCATGTTTTAACTTACTCATTTGCCCTCCTTGATCGGATGCTCCAGCGGATAACCCAATACTAGGAAGAACAAGATGCATAAGATATCGCACAGAAAGCGTGGGTTTATAACATTTTTTTAGCTATAATACCGTTTAAGGCATCGGTTCTACCGTTCACCCCTGGAGCACCCCATGGATTCGAATCTCAAACAGCTGCTCTATACGCATACCGAGACCGAAGAGTGGCATCGCACACATCCGGGAGAGCTCAGCCCGCGATATAACAGGGTGGAAACCACAACCATTAACGGCGAAGAGGTCTATCTGTTTGATTGGAAAGAAACTCTCGACGAAAACCCCGTGGGTCTTATCAAGGAGTCGCGCTTTACCGATATTCCTCCTCATATCAATCGGGATATGGAGCTTAACTACGTGTACGACGGCGTCTGCACGTTTATCGTCAACGGACGGCGACTACTCCTTAAAAAGGGCGACGTGCTCATTTGCAACACCGGCGTAGTCAGAAGCGTTCCATACGTTAAGGGCGAGCATGATATCGTCATTTCGATCGTCTTCAAAAAAGAAATGTTCGATTCGTTGTTCCTGAGCCAGCTACCCGGCGCGTCACCATTAACGAATCTTCTATTTGATTTTGTGTCCAAAAACCGCGAGGCCCGAAAATATCTCATTCTTCCAGAGGAATACGCCCGACATGCGCGACGCCTCATCGAGATGCTCTTTATCGAATATCACTTTAAAGATGCCTATTCCAATGAACTCATGAGGCACCTCGCCGTCAGCCTATTCCTTGTTCTCATTCGAGGACTGTACCGACGCTCCGCAACTGATAACCAGGCGATCATGTCGGACGAACGCATCGTGTCGATTCTGAATCATATTGAGCGAAGCTACGGCGACTGCACACTCGAAAGCATTGCGAGCGATACGGGTTATAGCACCAGCTATCTCAGCAGCTTGATCAAGCAAAAAACCGGCAAAACGTTTTCGCAAATCAAGCTCAACCAGCAGCTCACAGAGGCGGCATATCTTCTCAATAACACCGAGCGCAGCGTGCAGTATGTAGCCCGAAAAGTCGGCATCTCCAACATGTCATTCTTTTACTCAAAATTTAAAGAAGCATTCGGCGAAACGCCAGGTGTGTTCAGGACGCATCGGTCTAATTAAAGGCGTTATTACTCAGACCGATCAGCTTCGCGCGACACGGGAATGCACAATCGAAGCAGCGAGCGCATCGCCTCTACCAACACAAAGCCGGCGATGCCAACCGTGACCACAAGGTCGAGCGGTGTGCTCACAAACCACAGCAGCCCCATGAGATACGACCCGGCATTAAAGGCAAAGTGCAGCAGGATCGTGTAGCGGAGCTTTCCGGTCGTCACGAACACCCAACCAAAAATGAGGCCGGCAGCGCCCGCGTAGCAGCTCTGCACCCAGTTCATGTGCATAAAGCCGAAGACCGCCGCCTGCAGCACGATTGCCGCGGCGACTCCCCAGGTACTCGGGGCCGCCCAGGGCACTATGGCGCCGTCCTGCGCGTTCGCGCGGCGCCGGCGCTTCCAGAGCGAACGGCACTGTGGATTAAACGCACGCAGCGAAAACTCAAAGATGATGCCGCGCACCAGGAGCTCTTCGCAAAACGGAGCGCCGAGCACTGTGGTCAAGACCGCAAGAAGGCTGGTATCGCCCATGCCCGTCTCCTCGACGAGATCGCTATAGTCTGCCGCGACCTCGGGCAGCAGCGACAGCACGCCGTCGCATAGGTAGCTAATGACCACCTGCATGGATAGGCCGATCACGACAACGCAGGCAATGCGCTTCCATGCCGCGCTTGCTCCCCCACCGAGCGGGTGCTCGCTTTGCCGGCGTGCCATAAACGAACGCGGCCACAGATAACGCCACCACAGCAGCGCCATCAAAAACGATGCCGTCTGCGCGACGGCCTGAAGCAATTGAATGTCGAGGTCATAGGGCGAAAAACCCATGAACACCGATGCGACGCCAAGGGCGGAGAACAAAACGACGCTC
>USPT01000064.1 GCA_900556705.1 uncultured Collinsella sp. | reverse complement strand
CCGTGGTAGAGGTGCGCTCCGTGACCGGCAACAGCTGCCCGCGCGGTGATAAGTTCGCACATCAGGAACTCACCCGCCCCATGCGCGTGCTCACGACGACCGTGGCCGTCTCCGGCGGCGACGAAGCCCTGCTCCCCGTGCGCACATCCGAAGCCATCCCGCTAGAGCTCCACGCCCAAGCCATGGCCCTCATCCGAGGCCTAGTCGTCAACGCCCCCATCCGCATGGGCGACATCGTGCTAGAGAACCTCCTAGACACCAACATCAACCTAATCGCCAGCATGA
The DNA here is from genome assembly GCA_900556705.1 of uncultured Collinsella sp. Classification (GTDB taxonomy): domain Bacteria; phylum Actinomycetota; class Coriobacteriia; order Coriobacteriales; family Coriobacteriaceae; genus Collinsella. The sequence goes on along the minus strand of USPT01000064.1, from coordinate 5,510 downwards.
ACATCGACCCAGCCTAAGCAGCTAATTTAGGACGGGGGTCTTTAGCTACCCCCGCCATCCACCCCGCCCCTCCTCAATTGCGGTGAAATACGGACTGTTTTATGGCTTCAGGTCGCTAAACAGTCCGTATTTCACCGCAACTTATGAGGGCCGCATGGGATGCAAAGGAGTGTCCCAAGGTGCCGGCACAAAAGGAGCGTCCCTATCTGCCGGGCATGGGATACCATGGTGGCGGCCTAGCGAAAGGATGTTTCATGGCACATGTCGATGACCAGCGTGTGGCGCGCGTGCTCGATGCGCTCGAGGCTCAACACCCCGGCGCACAGCTGCTCGTAAACGACCCGTGGTCGATTTACTATCTGACCGGTTTTTATGCCGATATGTTCGAGCGTTTTTGTGGCGTGCTGCTCGCACGCGATTGCGAGCCTGTGATCTTGGTCAACGCGCTACATCAGCTGCCCGAGTACGACAATGCCCGCGTCGCCTATCACGCCGATACCGACGTCGTGGCCGACGCCATCGCTCGCGAGGTAGATCCGACCAAGCCGCTCGGCATCGATACCGTTATGCGCTCCGGCTTTTTGATGCCGCTCATGGAGCGCCATGCCGCCAGCGAGTTTTTCCTGGGCGACTTTGCCGTCGCCGCCGCACGCACCCACAAGGATGCCGCCGAGCAGGAGCTGATGCGCGCGTCCTCGGCCGCCAACGACGCCGTGATGGCCGACGCCATCAAGCTCGTTCACGAGGGCGTGACGGAGCGCGAAATTGCCGACCAGATGCTCGGTCTGTATCGCAAGCACGGCTGCGAGGGCTTTAGCTTTCCGCCCATCGTGAGCTTTGGCGCCAACGCCGGCGACCCACACCACGAGCCCGACGATACGGTACTCAAGCGCGGCGACGTGGTGCTGTTCGACATTGGCGGACGCCATCGCAACTACTGCTCGGACATGACGCGCACGTTCTTTTGGGGCGAGCCGGACGAGGAGACGGCGCGCATCTACGGCATCGTGCGCCGTGCCAACGAGGCCGCCGAGGCGCTCATCGCACCGGGCGTGCGCATGTGTGACCTGGACCGCGCCGCACGCGACGTGATTGAGGATGCGGGCTATGGGCAGTACTTTACGCACCGCCTGGGGCACTCGATCGGCCTGCAGGACCACGAGCCGGGCGACGTCTCGCTCGTCAACGAGCAGGTCGTGGAGCCGGGCATGACGTTCTCCATCGAACCGGGCATCTACCTCCCCGGCCGTACCGGTGTCCGTATCGAAGACCTGGCCCTAGTTACCGAGTCCGGCGTCGAGATTCTCAACGCCTACCCCCACGATCCGGTCCGCCTGGACTAACCCCTTCCCAATAGCCCCTCAATAAGTTGCGGTGGAATAGTTCCCAGATTGGCTCACAGAGGCATAATCCAGGAACTATTTCACCGCAACTGCCATGGGGCCAAGTCGACCAATTTGACAGTCTAGAGATGCGCCACAAAAACGGGCTATCTACTACGTTTAACCCGCATGGGTCGACCATGCGGGTCTTTTTTGAAAACCAGTAAGTCGTCTACCTGCGGTTTTAATTTCGCGATGTTCCGTATGGTCGGGGGTAACCGGTCAAACGTAGTAGATAGGCCCATTTCGTGGCAAGCGAGTCAACTCGGGGCACAGGGCAGCTAAAAAAGCCCCGTCCCAAATTGACTGCTTTTGAGTTGCGGTGATATACGGATTGTTTGAGGCTTCTGGCTTGTAAAACAGTCCGTATTTCACCGCAACTGATGAGGGGATGGGTTAACGCAGCAGGCCGGCTACTTCGCCGGCTAGGGTGATGGTGCCGGCTGCTACGAAGGACTCGCCCGCGGCATCGAAGGCAGCGAGAGCCTCGGACACGCTCGGGTATACGCCCGCGAGCTTATCGGCGTCCACAAGGGCGGCAAGTTCCTCCGCCGGCAGGGCGCGATCGGAATCGGTCTGGGTCACAACCACGCGCGGGAAAGCCGGGATCAACACGTCGACGATGCCTGCCACGTCCTTGTCGGCCAGCGCGGCACACAGCAGCGTGGGGCGGTTCTTCACGCACGGATCGATCTCGTCCAGCGCGCTCACAAAGTTCTCGCAGCTCTGGGGGTTATGGCAGGCGTCGATCAGCTTGAGCGGTTCAGTTCCCAGTACATCAAATCGGCCCGGCGTGGGGCAGCCCATAAGCGACGCATCCAGCGCATCGTGGTCGAGCTCGCGACCCAGATACCCCTCGCAAAGCATAATCGCGCACGCGGCATTCTGCGGCTGATAGGCCGGCTTGACCATGCTCGACGTATAGATTGCACGCGGCGTGGTGCAGCTAAACTCAACCGTGTCGCCCACGTGCTCCGGCACCTTGGTCGTGGCATGGTTCACCGCCAGCGGCACTATGCCGCACTCGCGACAACGGGCATCCATCACGCGCTGAACACTCGCCTCATGCGTGCCCTCGCCCAGCACAACCAAGCGTCCGGGCTTGATGACCGCGGCCTTCTCCCCCGCAATGGCCTCGAGCGTATCGCCCAAAATACGTGTGTGATCGAGCCCAATGCCCGTAATGGCAACGGCGACGGGATCGGTCGCACTCGTGGCGTCCCAACGTCCGCCCATGCCGACCTCGAGCACGGCAACATCCACCGCGGCCTCAGCAAACACTACAAGTGCGGCAGCCGTCAGCAGGTCAAACGGCGTGATGGAATAGGCGCGCTCCCCCGCCGCCACACGGTGCGCATTCACGCGGAGCCCCGCCTCGACAGCTGCCGAAACGCCACGGGCAAACGCCTCGTCGCTCACAACGCACCCATCGACCTCCATGCGCTCGGGATAGCGCACCAGCTGCGGCGACGTATACAGCGCGGTTTTGAGCCCCTCGCCACGAAGAATGGCGGCCGAAAAACGCGTGGTCGAAGTCTTGCCATTGGTACCGGCGACCTGAATGCAATCAAAATACTCGTCCGGACGCCCCAGTTCATCGAGCATATCGACAACCGTCTCAAGCAGAGGACCGGCATCCCCAGAAATACGCCCCGTATCAGCAGCCAGCCCAACAGCCTCACCAAACGAAAGCAACTCAAACGAGAAAGGAACGACATACGACCCAGAACGCTTAGCCATAACCCAAAGTCCCCCATAATAGAAAAAGAGGCCCACCAAAAAGAATGAGCCCCTCGCGTTGACAATTTCAGCCTTTATCCGCCTGCAGCAAGATCAAGGCCACGAACAAGTGGACCTAACCTACCAGATGCAAACAACCACGTAAACGAACTAGGAGCGGCCCGACGCTTTGCTCGATACAAGTTCCGCACGCAAAGGACAGCACTAAATGTGCTGTCCGTCTTGCGCAGGACTGTTCGCAGTAGCGAGCAAAGCGTCGGGACGCGCCCCCAGTAAGATCTACGAGAAGTCAGCAACCTGAGCAGTCAGCGCCGCCAGGATCTCCTTGAGCTCAGCTGCACGGTCCCTCTTCTTCTGGACCACCGCGGGCGCGGCCTTGGCCACAAAGCCCTCGTTGGCGAGCGTCTTCTCGCAACCGGCGAGCTCCTTCTGAGCCGCGGCGATCTCCTTCTCAAGACGCGCCTTCTCGGCCGAAAGGTCAACCTTGCCCTCGAGCACCACAAAGACCTCGACGCCGCTGTCGACCACGGCGATGCTCGCGGCCGGCTTCTCAACGTCGGTACCCATGACCAGCGAGGCGGTGTTGGCCAGCGGCTCGATGGTCGAGCGCAGGCTCTCGAGCTTCTCGATGTCCTCGGCACCGGCGCGCACGACCACGTCGAGCTCGGCCTTGGGGCTCAAGCGATAACGCGAACGCGTGGCGCGGGCGGCAGACACGACGGCGCGACACAGCTCAAACGCGCGCTCGGCGTCCTCGTCAACATACTTGGCGTAGTCGGCGGGCTCGGGCCACTTGGCGATCATGAGCGCCTCGGCGCGGTTCACGTTGCCCTCGGCGTCCAGATCGAGCACGCTCGCCGGCATGTTGTCCCAAATCTCCTCGGTAACAAACGGCATAAGCGGGTGCATCAGGCGAATGGAAGTATCGAGCACAAAGATCAGGTTGCGCTGCGCCTGCAGACGACCCTCGCCCTTCAGGCGGGCCTTGGTGACCTCGACGTACCAGTCGCAGACCTCGTTCCAGAAGAACTGCTGCACGCCGCGGGCCATGTCGCCAAAGGTGTAGTTCTCAATACCCTCGGTGACCATCTTCACGGCCTTGGCCAGGCGGCTGAACATCCAGGCGTCGGCCGGCGTCTCCACGACGGGCTCGCCGGGCGTGTAGCCCTCCATGTTCATAAGCAGGAAGCGACTTGCGTTCCAGATCTTGGTCACAAACGACTTAGCCTGGTCGGTACGCGGGCTGTCGATAAGCTTCTTGGTCTTCTTATCGATGTTCGCGTCGAACTTAACATCCTGGTTGTTGGTGCACAGCGTGAGCAGGTTGAAGCGCATGGCGTCGGCGCCGTACATGCCAATGAGGTCCATGGGGTCAACACCGTTGCCCTTGGACTTGGACATGCGGCTGCCGTCCTTGGCAAGAATCGTCGGGTAGATGACGACGTCCTTAAACGGCACCTCGTCCAGGAAGTACAGCGAACTCATGACCATGCGGGCGACCCACAGCGCGATGATGTCGCGCGCGGTGACCAGCGCCGTCGTGGGGTGATGGCCCTCGAGCAGCTCAGGCTTTTGCGGCCAGCCCTGCGTGGCGAAGGTCCACAGCTGCGAGCTGAACCAGGTGTCCAGCACGTTCTCGTCCTGATGCACATGATGGCCGCCGCACTTGGGGCACACATCGGTGTCCTCGGTAAGAGCGTCCTCCCAGCCGCAGTCCTCGCAGTAGAACACGGGGATACGGTGGCCCCACCACAGCTGGCGGCTAATGCACCAGTCCTTAAGGTTCTCCATCCAGGTGGTGTAGGTCTGCGTCCAGCGCGAGGGGTGGAAGGTGACCTTGCCGGAGTTAACGGCGTCAAGCGCCGGCCCCTTGAGCTTGTCAACGGCCACAAACCACTGCTCGGACAGCCACGGCTCAAGCGCGGCGTCGCAGCGGTAGCAGTGCATGACGGAGTGATCGAGGTCCTCGACGTGATCGAGCAGGTCGTGCTCCTCGAACCACTTGATGACGGCCTCGCGGCACTCGTCGCGGTTCATGCCGGTGAACTCGCCGTAGCCCTCGACGACCACCGCGTGCTCGTCGAAGATGTTGATCTGCGGCAGGTCGTGGGCCTGACCCATGGCATAGTCGTTGGGGTCGTGAGCAGGCGTTACCTTGACGAAGCCAGAGCCGAAATTGGCGTCGACATGCCAATCCTCAAAGATGGGGATCTCGCGGTCCACGATGGGGAGCTTGACGGTCTTACCCACAAAAGCGGCCTTCTCGGGGTCCTTCGGGGAGACGGCGACGCCCGTGTCGCCGAGCATGGTCTCGGGGCGCGTGGTGGCAACGACGATGTAATCCTGGCCGTTGACCGGCTCGGTCAGCGGGTAGCGCAGGTGCCACAG
>USPT01000063.1 GCA_900556705.1 uncultured Collinsella sp. | reverse complement strand
AGATTCTCGACCGCGCCGCTGAGCGCTTTGCTGCCGACAAGCCGGCCGATTTCGATGACTTTATCCAGGCCAACGAGGACTGGCTCATCCCCTACTGTGAGTTCATGACCGTCAAAGAGGAGTGCGGTCTCAAGGCGTTTTGGGAGTGGCCCGCGGAGCTCCGCACCCGCGGCGAGGCTTCCGCCAAGGTCTGCGCCGACCATCCGGAGCGTATGCTCTACCACCAGATGACGCAGTACTTCTTCGATCGCCAATGGAGCCGCCTCAAGGCCTATGCCAACGAGCGCGACATTCTCATCATCGGCGACCTGCCCATCTATGTCTCGCGTGACTCCGTCGAGATGTGGGCGACGCCTGAGCTCTTTAAGATCGACGCCGCCGGCAATCCGGTGAGCGTCGCCGGCACGCCGCCCGACCAGTTCTCGGCCACCGGCCAGTACTGGGGCAACCCCATCTACGACTGGGACGCCATGGAGTCCGACGGCTTCTCCTGGTGGGAGGGCCGCATTCGCGCCGCCCTCGACATGTACGACGTCATCCGCCTGGATCACTTCCGCGGCTTCGAGGCCTATTGGGAGGTGCCGTTCTCCTCGCCCGATTCGTCCTACGGTTCGTGGACGCAGGGTCCCGGCCTCAAGTTCTTCAAGACGCTCGAGAAAAAGCTCGACACGCTGCCCATCATCGCCGAGGACCTGGGCTTCCTCACCCCCGGCGTCATCGACATGCGCGACAACTCGGGCTTCCCCGGCATGAAGATCCTGCAGTTTGCCTTTGAGGGCACCAACTCGTACTACCTGCCGCATAACTACATCGCCAACACCGTCGCCTATGTGGGCACCCACGACAACGAGACGGCGCGCGGTTGGTTTGAGGGAACGGCCACCCCACGTCAGCGCGAGCAGGCAGCCCTGTACACCCATCAGCAGGCCGGCGAACCCATGGCAGATGCACTCAACCGCACCATCGCCGCCAGCGTGAGCGACACGTGCATCTACACCATGCAGGACCTGCTCAACTTGGGCAACGAGGCGCGCATCAACACCCCTGCCACGCTGGGCGGCAACTGGAGCTGGCGCATGCTCGACGGCGCCATCACCCGCGAGCTCGAGCACAAACTCACCGACTGGACCGAGACCTACTTCCGCATCCCGTCGGAAGCCGAAATCGAGCTTCCTCAATAGGAGCTACCGCGCCCAACCCCTCCCCACCGTGCGGACGCGAACGCTTTTCCCGCGCGAGGCCACCCCAATCCCCTCGCGCGGGCTTCTTATGAATTGCAGACATGAAACAACCCATCACAGGAGAAAACATGCCCCAAATTAACCTCATGGAACTCGCCGAGCAGTCTTTTGGCACCTCGCTCGAGCAGCTCGACGACCGTCGCGTTTACAAGCTGCTGGTCAAACTCGTGCAGGAGCGCTCCGCCGCCCGCCCGCTCAACAACGGCAAGAAAAAGCTCTATTACATTTCCGCCGAATTTTTGATCGGCAAGCTGCTCATCAACAACATGATCGACCTCGGCATCTACGACGAGGTTAAGGACCAGCTCACCGCCGCAGGCCACAACCTCAACAAGATCGAGGAGTTCGAGGTCGAGCCGTCGCTCGGCAACGGCGGCCTGGGCCGCCTGGCCGCGTGCTTCCTGGATTCCATCGCCACGCTGGGCTTGACCGGCGATGGCGTGGGCCTCAACTATCACTACGGCCTGTTCCGTCAGCGCTTTGTCGACAACCAGCAGAAGGCCGTCCCCGACGAGTGGCTCGGTGAGCAGGACATCCTAGTCGACGATGACCGCTCCTACACCGTCGAGTTCGGCGATTTTGCCGTTACTTCCAAGCTCGTCAACATCGATGTGCCCGGTTACGGCCAGCCCACCAAGAACCGCCTGCGCCTGTTCGACCTGGCGAGCGTCGACGACGGCCTGGTCCCCGGCAGCTCCATCGACTTCGACAAGACCGAGATCGCCAAGAACCTCACCTTGTTCCTCTACCCCGACGATTCCGACGAGCAGGGCCGCCTACTTCGCATCTATCAGGAGTACTTCATGGTGAGCAACGCCGCCCAGCTCCTGATCGACGAGGCCGTCGAGCGCGGCAGCAACCTGCACGATCTGGCCGACTATGCCGTGGTCCAAATTAACGACACGCACCCCACCATGGTCATCCCCGAGCTCATTCGCTTGCTCACCACCGAGCATGGCATCGAGTTTGACGAGGCCGTGACCATCGTACGCTCCATGGTCGCCTACACTAACCACACGATTCTTGCCGAGGCGCTCGAGAAGTGGCCGCTCGCCAGCCTGCAGAAGGTCTCCCCTGCCATCGCCGACATTATCGTCAAGCTCGATGAGATCGCGAAGGCCGAGCACGATGACCCGCGCGTCGCCATCATCGACGAACACGATACCGTCCACATGGCCCACATGGACATCCACTTTGGCTTCTCCATCAACGGCGTAGCCGCCCTCCACACCAAGATCCTGGAGGACACCGAGCTTCATCCGTTCTACGAAATCTATCCCGAGAAGTTCTCCAACAAGACCAACGGCATCACCTTCCGCCGCTGGATCCATGGGGCCAACCCCGCGCTCGCCAGCCTGCTCGACGATGTGATCGGCACCGACTGGCGCAGCACCGGCGATCTGAGCAAACTCGCCAAGTTCGCCGACGACAAGGACGTTCTTGAGCGCCTGGCCGCCACCAAGGTCGAGGCCAAGGCCATCATGCGCCAGTTCATGGCGCTCGAGCAGGGCGTGACCATTCCCTCCAACGCGATCATCGACGTCCAGGTCAAGCGCATCCACGAGTACAAGCGCCAGCAGATGCTCGCGCTCTACATCATCTGGAAGTATCTCGACATCAAGAACGGCAATAGACCTAAACACCCCGTCACCATCATCTTTGGCGGCAAGGCGGCGCCTGCCTACACTATCGCGCAGGACATCATCCATCTGATCTTGACGCTGTCGCAGTGGATTGCAAACGACCCCGACGTGGCTCCCTACCTGCAGGTTGTCATGATCGAGAACTACAACGTCACCGCCGCCGAGCGCGTGATCCCCGCCGCTGATATCTCCGAGCAGATTAGCCTGGCCTCCAAAGAGGCGAGCGGCACATCCAACATGAAGTTCATGCTCAACGGCGCCCTAACCCTGTGCACGCTCGACGGCGCCAACGTGGAGATTGCCGAGCTCGTGGGCGACGAGAACATCTATACCTTTGGTGCCTCGTCCAAACAGGTCGAGCAGCTCTATGCCGACGGCACCTATGACGCCGGTGTGCTCTACCGCAAGCCCGGCATTAAACTGCTGGTGGACTTCATCACCAACCCGGCCTTTATGGCGACCGGCAATGCCGAGCGCCTGCAGCGCCTGCACGACGACATTAAGGGCAAGGACTGGTTTATGGCCCTGCTCGACATTGAGGAGTACATCCAAACCAAGGAGCGCGCGCTGGGCGACTACGAGGACCAGGACGCCTGGATGCGCAAGGCGCTCATCAATATCGCCAACGCCGGCACTTTCTCGTCCGACCGCACCATCTCCCAGTACAACGACGAGATCTGGCACTTGAACTAATTTCGCTTCCCTTACCCATCCTCTTGAGAAACGGAGTCGTGGCAACACGGCTCCGTTTTTTGTGCCCGTACGTTACCCTGTGACCCGACTCGACCAAACAATCTCAATCTGTAACAACTACTCAACCAAAACGGTCCCAGCTGTTACAGATCGAGACATACCGGCCCCTCCCCTTGGGTTTATCTCAATTTGTAACATCTAGCAGCTGAAATTCACCTTTGGTGTTACAGATTTAGATGAAATGGTCAGCTCAGCGGAACCGTCTCGATCTGTAACACCTAGCGTCCGAAATCGGCCCTACCTGTTACAAATCAAGACAAACTGGCCGATGGACAGCCCCGACACAAAGAAAGGCTCCCCTCTCGCCCAGTGGACGGGAGGGGAGCCTTATATGTGACCGCGGCAAAAGGATGGCAATACCGCAGTCGCCCAAAGGAAGGGCCTGGTTGCACCGGGCCTAGATAAGGTTCTTGCCAGACACCTTATCGAAGAGATGGGTCGCGTTCTTCTCGAACTTGAACCAGATGGTGTCGCCAGCCTTGAGCGCGCCCTTGGCCTCGAGGTCGACGACGGGGATAATCAGGACAAACTGGCCGTCGGGAGCGGTCACGTGGACATGCTCGGTCGAGCCCATGAGCTCGGTCACCTCGACGGTACCCTGGAGCGCGCCCTCCTCGCCCTTGTCGGCAAGCAGGATCTGCTCGGGACGCACGCCGGCCGTAATCCCCTTCACGTCGCCGCCGTCCCAGTTGAGGGCAAGCTGAGCGCAAGTCTCGGGGGCGAGCGCCACGTTCATATCCTCGGTCTTGACGGTAAAGCCGTTGCCCGAGCGCACCAGCTGGGCATCGAAGAAGTTCATCTGCGGCACGCCGATGAAACCGGCGACGAAGATGTTCGCGGGATGGTTGAAGACCTCCTGCGGCGTGGCGATCTGCTGGACGACGCCGTCCTTCATGACCACGATACGGTCGCCAAGGGTCATGGCCTCGGTCTGGTCGTGAGTAACATAAATGAACGTGCCCTTGATCTCGTGGCGCAGCTTAATGAGCTCGGCACGCATCTGGTTACGAAGCTTGGCGTCCAGGTTGGACAGCGGCTCGTCCATCAGGAAAACCTTGGGGTCACGCACGATGGCGCGGCCGATAGCGACACGCTGGCGCTGGCCGCCGGAGAGCGCCTTGGGCTTACGGTCGAGGTACTCGGTAATGCCCAGAATCTCGGCAGCAGAGCGAACCTTGCGGTCGATCTCGTCCTTGGGAACCTTCTTGAGCTCGAGCGTAAATGCCATGTTCTCGTACACCGTCATATTGGGGTACAGAGCGTAGCTCTGGAACACCATGGCGATGTCGCGGTCCTTGGGCGCCACGTCGTTGACACGCTTGCCGTCGATGAGCACATCGCCCGAGGTAATGTCCTCCAGGCCGGCGACCATGCGCATCGTCGTGGACTTACCGCAGCCAGAGGGGCCAACGAGGACGACGAACTCCTGGTCGTGAACGGTGAGGTTGAAGTCCTCTACAGCGAGCACACCGTCCTCGGTAACCTTGAGGTTGTGCTTCTTCTCCTCGGTCTTCTTCTTTTTGCCAAAGAAGCCCTTCTTTTTTGACTCGTTGTTGGGATACACCTTCTGAACATGTTTGAGAACAATTTCGGCCATGTCTTTACCTTTCGATACGCGGCGCCGCGCTGAGGGACGCCGCCAAAACTTGCAAAACAGTTACGGCATCAGCCCTTGACGGCACCTGCCACCACACCGTCGATGATGTACTTCTGGCAGAGGATGTACATGATGACGATGGGGATAACGACCATCATGATGCAGGCCATCATGGGGCCGAGCTCGACGTGGCCGTAGCCGCCGCGGAAGTACTGGATCAAGATAGGAATGGTCTTGTACTTGGTGGAGTCGAGCGTAAGGTAGGGCAGCAGGTAGTCGTTCCAGACCCACATGGTCTCGAGAATGCCGACCGAAAGATAGGTGGGCTTCATGATGGGAAGGACAATCTTAAAGAACACCTGGACCGGGTTGCAGCCGTCGATCATGGCCGCCTCCTCGATCTCGAGCGGGATGTTCTTTACAAAACCGGCGAACATAAAGACCGCCAGGCCCGCGCCAAAGCCGAGGTAGATAAAGCAGATGTTGAACGGCGTGTTGAAGCCGATGCGGTCCGCCAAATTGGACAGCGTGAACATGAGCATCTGGAACGGCACGACCATCGAGAACACGAACAGGTAATAGAAGAAGTTCGAGATCTTGTTGTTGACACGAACCACGTACCAAGCGCACATGGAGCAGCACACCAAGATCAGCACGACCGACGTGACCGTGA
>USPT01000062.1 GCA_900556705.1 uncultured Collinsella sp. | reverse complement strand
GCGGCATGGCGGTTTACCTCTCGCTTGGCTTGGAAGTAGGGTGGCCGGGCTGGTCGTCGTAGGCGTATTTGCTGTACACGTTGACCTCCCACTGCTTTTTTTCGACCTTTGCCACGGAGTCGAGGATGAATCCGGTCGCGAGGCTCAGACCGCACAGGAACATAAACGAGGCGGCCAGCATGGCGGTGGGGAAGCGCGGAACGAGGCCGCTATGGAAATACTCGACAACGATGGGCATGCCCAGGGTGAGGCCGATCACCGCAAACAGAAGCGCAACCAGGCTAAAGAACTTCAGCGGACGGTAGTCCTTGAACAGCGTGCCGATCATCGCAACGACTTTAATGCCGTCGCTCACGGTATTGAGCTTGGACTCGGAGCCTTCCGGACGGTCGCGGTATTCGATGGGCACATCTTTGATGCGCCAGCGGTGGTCGACGGCGTGGATCGAGAGCTCGGTTTCGATCTGGAAGCCCTCGGAAAGCACGGGGAAGGTTTTGACGAACGGACGGCTCATGGCGCGGTAGCCGGTCATGACATCATCGAAGCTGTAGCCATAGATCCACTTGATCATGGCGCGGACCAGATTGTTGCCAAAGCCGTGGAAGGCACGCTTATTTTCCTCGGCGTAGGTGCCGTTGGAAAGGCGGTCGCCTACGGTCATATCGGCCGTGCCGTTGAGGATAGGCTCGCAGAGGGCTTTGGCCGCCTCGGCGGGGTAGGTATCGTCTCCGTCGACCATCAGGTAGCAATCGGCGTCGATATCACGAAACATCTGGCGGCAGACGTTGCCCTTTCCCTGACGGGGCTCAAAGCGAACCGTGGCGCCGTGTTCGGTGGCGATGCGTGAAGTATCGTCTGACGAGTTATTGTCATAGACATAGACCGTAGCCTGCGGAAGCTCGCGGTGAAAGTCGTCGACGACCTTACCGATTGTGAGCGATTCGTTGTAGCAGGGGATGATGACGGCGATGGATTCAGAATTCACTCAATGCTCCTTACACATTCAATCCTTGAAAGTATAGCCGTTTGGACTTGTCATCCTTAGATGTGGGTTAGTTCTCCAGTTTTGTTGCGCGAATCGTTTGCAGGGCCGTCGGGTCTATACTGTTCGTTTGTCAACGATTACGAGTAAAGGAGTTGCATCCGTGTCGGATCAGACAAAGCAACAAGAAACTCGCAGTCTGCCTGCGACGTTTGCTAAGAACGAATTTGAGAAGGACGCGTTTATCCTTCGTCAGCTGGTTACCAAGGATTTTAAGATCAAGTATCGCCGTAGCGTTCTGGGCGTCGCATGGTCGGTGCTCAACCCGCTGCTGATGATGATCGTCATGGCCATCGTGTTCTCGACGATTTTCGCCCAGGGCCGCAATGGCTCAATTACGCCCGAGATGTACCCGCTGTACTTGATCGTGGGTAACGTCACCTTTGCCGTCATGTCCGAGTCTACGAACCAGGCCCTGACGTCGATCGTGGGTGCTGCCCCGCTGCTCAAGAAGGTTAAGGTGCACCGCTGGGTCTTCCCAGTACAGAAGGTGCTCTTCTCGCTGGTTAACTTTGCCTTCTCGCTGGTCGCCGTTGCCATCGTTATGCTGTGGTTCCACGTTATGCCTTCTTGGCACCTGATTCTGCTGCCGGTCTGCCTACTGCTGCTTATGTGCTTCTGCATGGGCCTGGGCATGATGCTCTCCGCCCTCACGGTCTTCTTCCGCGATGTCATGCATCTGTGGAGCGTCGTCATTACGGCGTGGACTTACATTACGCCTATTTTCTGGACGACCGACTTCGTTGCGCAAATGCCGCATCTCGTGCGCATTCTGGTCTATGCGAACCCCATGTATAACTACCTGCAGTTTATGCGCGATATCTTTCTGTTCCAGACCACGCCCTCGCTTTTGACGTTTGGCATGTGCGTCGCTTGGGCGGTTCTTGCGCTTGTTATTGGCTACACCGTGTTCCATAAGTCCGAGCGTAAGTTCATCCTCTACATCTAAGGAGTGCTGTGATGACTGAATCTGTTGTTGATTACAGCGAGCAGCCTCTGGCTGTCGAGGTCGACGACGTCACCATGATCTTTAACATGGCGTCCGAGTCGCTGACCAACCTCAAGGAGTACTTCATCAAGCTTGCCAAGCACGAGCTGTTCTTTGAGGAGTTTAGGGCGCTTAAGCACATCTCGTTCGATATTCATCGTGGCGAGGTCGTGGGCCTGGTCGGCACCAATGGCTCCGGCAAGTCCACGATGCTCAAGATCATCGCCGGTGTGCTTGAGCCTAGCGAGGGCAGTGTTAAGGTGCACGGTAACATTGCGCCGCTGATTGAGCTTGGTGCCGGCTTTGACCCCGAGCTGACCGCCCGCGAGAACATCTATCTGAACGGCGCCCTGCTCGGCTATACCAAGGAGTTCATCGACGCTAACTTTGACGGCATTATTGAGTTCGCTGAGCTTCAGAACTTTGTCGATATGCCGCTTAAGAACTTCTCCTCGGGCATGGTGGCGCGTATCGCCTTTGCAATCGCGACGATTACCGAGCCCGATATTCTGATCGTTGACGAGACGCTGTCCGTCGGTGATGTGTTCTTCCAGCAGAAGTGTGAGGCCCGCATTCAGCACTTTATCCAGAGCGGTGACGTGACGGTTCTGTTCGTTTCGCACTCCATGGAGCAGGTTGAGCGTATCTGCCAGCGTGCCGTTTGGATTGAGAAGGGTGACCTTCGCATGGACGGCCCGGTCAGTGAGGTCTGCAAGGCGTATCGCGAGCAGTTCAACTAGGTTATAATTATTTGCGCCTGACAGGCTTGCGCTTGCTTGGGCGTGCGGTTATTTGCTCCATTAGCTCAGTTGGATAGAGCAGGGGACTTCTAATCCCAAGGTCGACGGTTCGAATCCGCCATGGAGCACCATCGTTTATTAAGCCCAGACCGCTTGGTGGTCTGGGCTTTTTCCATCTTGTGTGCTGCCGTTTTGAAGGGTTCGCTATGGGAAGCAAAAGGCTCGGCTGGATAGATATTGCAAAGGGGATTGCAATTATTCTGGTCATTGTGGGGCACACCGTCCCAAATCCCTCTCCCTTGCGGCACGCGATCTTCTCGTTTCACATGCCGGTGTTCTTTATTCTTGCCGGGTATACGTTTAGGCCGAAGCCGTGGCGCGAGCTGCTGAGCGGCTCGGTGTCGCGCCTGCTGGTGCCGTATGTGGTTCTTGCACTGGCGTGGCAGGTGCCGACGTTCTTGATGAGCGGCGCTCCGTTGACGAGCGGTACGCTGGTTGTGGGGCTTAACACGCTTGTGTTTGCCTCGGGCGTTGATGTGCCTGGGCTTGGCGTTACCGCCGTTGGCATGGCATGGTTTTTGGCGGCGCTGTTTATTGTCGCGCCTGCTGTTTAATGCGCTCACGCGGCTGTTTGATCGCCGCGGGATTGGGGTTGTTTGGCAGGGGGTTGTCTGTGCCGCGATTGCCTTTTGCGGTTTGAGCGTGTCTCGATCTATGGGTGTTTACCTGCCGCTCGATCTGGATCTGAGCTGCTACATCGTCTTGCTGATGTGGGTTGGCTATACGGCGCGCCAAAGGGGGCTGGAGCCGTGCGTGAGCAAGCCTCTGCTGTTTATTGGAGCTGGTGCCGCTTGGCTTGTCCTTGCCGTGCTGAGTGGGCTTGAGCTTTCGAGCCGCCGTGTGGATGGGTTTGTGGTTGCGACAGTTGCTGCTGTTGCGGGTAGCTACTGCGTCTGTTGGGTTTCGATGGCGTTGGAGAAGTTGAAAGACGTGCTGGTTTTGGGGGCTTTTGAACGAGGACTCGTGTTTTGCGGACAAGCCAGTCTTGCCATCTTTGCAATTCATGCGGTCGATTGGTTTATTCCTTGGCAGACCATGCCTCTGCTTATGACGCTGCCAGCATCGTGGCTCTTCGCATCAATCGTGCGTTGCGCCTGCGATATTGGATTGGCGTACGTAATCAAGAAGGCGTAATAACAGTGGGGAGGACCAACTTGGCCCTCCCCACTGTCATCTATTCAGTAGTGTTGCAGTCTTACTTTTCGAGAGGCTCTTTCAGCAGCTCCAGCGCGTGGGCGTAACCCTGCAAGCCTTCGCCGGTGATGGTGGCGAAGCAGGCCAGGCGGGCGTAGCTCACCTGGCGGAAGTCCTCGCGGGTCTCGACAGCGCTGATGTGGACCTCCACAGCCGGGATGGCGACGGCTTTAAGGGCATCCAGGATGGCCACGCTGGTGTGCGTGTAGGCAGCCGGGTTGATGACGATGCCGTCGACCTTGCCGTAGGCCTCCTGGATCTTGTCGACGATGCTGCCCTCGTGGTTAGACTGGAAGACCTCGACCTCGTCGAAGCCCTGCGCGGCACCTGCCTCCTGGCAAATCTGGACCAGGCGGTCGTAGTTGTCGCTGCCATAGATGCCCGGCTCGCGAATGCCGAGCATGTTTAGATTGGGGCCGTTGATGACGAGTGCTTTCATGGTTGCTTCCTTTGCGGTTGAAAAACCACCACAAAGGTGCCTGTCCCCTTTGTGGTGGTTTTGGTTAGAGAGCGGGTGGGAGGGTGTCGAGGAGGGCTTGGGCGGTATTGGCGGCGCAGTCGCGTGAGTCGATGATGTAGTCGGCCCAGGCGCGGTAGCGCGGCATGCGCTGTTCCGCCAGCTTATCGATGCCATCGCGGGCGGTGATGGGGCGACCCTTGTGGGCAAGTTCGTCGAGCTTGCGGTTGAGCATCACGATCTGGCTGTTCTGGTGCAGCAGCGGATAGTTTTCGTCGCGCGTGACCACGCCGCCGCCGGTGGAGAGCACCAGGCCGCTGCGCTTGGAGATGTCGGCCAGCGCCGCCGTCTCCTGCTCGCGGAAGGCCGCCTCGCCGCGCTCGACGATAAAGTCGGCGCAGGGCATGCCCAGGCGCTCCTCGAGGGCGCGATCGAGGTCGATGTGCTCGCGTCCCGTGAGCTGGGCGATCTGCTCGCCCACGCGGGTCTTGCCCGAGCCCGGCATGCCGATTAGCGCGATGTTCTGCTCGCGGCGGGACAAGCGCTCCGTTACGTCCAGGATGCGCTCGCGCGGGGTGGCTTGGCTGGTGTAACGCTCGACGGCCTGTGCTGCCTGGGCAACAAGCATGAGCAGACCGCCGATGCAGGGGATCCCGCGGCGCTCGGCCACGAGCATCAGGCCCGTGCGGGCGGGGTTGTAGACAATGTCGATAACGCCTTCGAGCGCATCGAGCCCTTCGAGCGTGCAAGGCGCGTCGGGGCAATGGGGGAACATGCCGGCAGGTGTGCAGCTGACGAGCAGGGCGGCGTCGGACTGCTGCGCGATGTTGTCGTAGTTAACCTCGCTCGTGCGACCCACGGGCACAACGATGGCGCCCAGGTCTTCCAGCACCATACTTGCCGTGGTACCGGCGCCGCCAGTGGCGCCGAGTACGAGAGCCTTCTTGCCGGCAACCTCCACACCCAGCTCCTCGACCAGGCACTGAAAACCGAAGTAGTCAGTATTATCGCCGCGTAGGCGGCCGTCGGGTAGGCGCGTGATGGTGTTGACGTTGCCCATGCGCTCGGCGAGCGGGCTCAGCTCGTTCAGATACTCCATGACGGCGCGCTTGTAGGGGATGGTCACGTTGGTGCCCTCCCACTCGTCGCCCATCATAAAGGCCGCGAGGTCCTCGGGCTCGCGCTCAAAACGCACGTACTCGAGCCCAGCGAGCTCCTTGTAGATGGTCGGGGTGTAGCTGTGGCCCAGCACACGGCCCAGCACGCCGTAGGGACGGGTTGCGGCGGTATCGGTCATCTAGAGCACCTCCGTGTAGCTGCCAAAGTAGGTGAAGCTCTCGCACACGTCGTCGATGGAATCGAGCAGGTCGTCGAGGGCCTTACTGCCAAAGGGGCAGTCCAGGTCAAAGTAGAACATAAACTCAAAGTCGTGCCCGG
>USPT01000061.1 GCA_900556705.1 uncultured Collinsella sp. | reverse complement strand
GGAGAGCACATTAAGTGCTCTCCGGCTCGTGCGGAACTCGCGATCGACCTTATATGTCTGCCGCCCGGCGGCGGGGCTCCCGCACAACGGGACCTCAGTTGAGTTCTATCCCGCATGGCAGTCGCTTCGCTCCTGCCCGCCTTGGTTGTGAGGGCGGTTTGGCGTTGGAACGGTTCTTTTTCTGATATATGCTGGTTGCGGCTCTTCTTTTTGGGGGAGTCGCTTTTTTGTTGCTAGGAGGTTGGCCCGTGGTTGATGGGGATTCTCGTTCTGAGCTGCTTTCTGCGGATTGGAATGGCGAATGGATGCGTCTGCAGGCCGCTCGGCATCGGGCTGATGATTCTTTTGAATGGGATAAGCGGGCTCGGCATTTTCGGCCGCTTGAGACT
Organism: uncultured Collinsella sp.; assembly: GCA_900556705.1. Taxonomy (GTDB): domain Bacteria; phylum Actinomycetota; class Coriobacteriia; order Coriobacteriales; family Coriobacteriaceae; genus Collinsella. The sequence goes on along the minus strand of USPT01000061.1, from coordinate 5,540 downwards.
GCCCCGTATGCCCGGGACTTTATGAAGCTGTTGGCGTTAAAGCCTGGTGAATCCGTGCTTGATATGGGGTGTGGGGCTGGGTCGATTGCTATTCCGCTTGCTCAGGCTGGGCATCCTGTGATTGCAGCCGACTTCTCCCCCGCTATGTTGGGCACCCTTGATGCCGGCATTGAGTATTACGGGCTCGAGGGGCGCATAACGCCCCTTGAGCTTGCTTGGGATGATGATTGGGATTTGGTTGGACCCGTCGCGAAAGCGGTGGATGTTGCCTTTGCCAGTCGGTCAGTTACGACGACCAATCTAAAAGGCGCGCTTGCCAAGCTTGATCGTACGGCTCGTCGGCGTTGTGCTGTCACGATGGTCGCCAACTCCAGCCCGCGCTACGACCTGCACGTGATGAACGCCATCGGCGCCTCGGTTACCTGCAGTAATGGCTTTGTGTACGCCTTCAACATCCTCATTCAGATGGGTGCGTTGCCGCAGGTTACGTACTTTGAATCGCCTCGTCGCGATACCTTCGATAGCCTTGAGGCAGGTGTGGCAGACTTCTCCCGTATGCTTGAGCATGGCAACGAGGATAAGGTCGACCGTCTGCGCGACTACATCGCCCAGCACATGATCGAGAATCCCCATGCCGGTGAGCCGGGCTCCAAGGGCGTGCCGCAGGGGCGCTATATGCTCGATCATGTCCGCAAGGTTCGTTGGGCGTTTATTGCATGGGAGCCGGTCTCTGCGCCCAGCTCATAGCCTGTTCGCAGCCCGCACCGCCCACTCACTCGGCATCCGCATTCTTTTTGAACTGGGCAAACGCGCTCCACACCACGCCGTTCCTGCGCTATCGTGGGACAGCTCACGTAGATTAAGGCCCCGTCGCGGGGCGCCCCATACATAGAAAGCGAGAACCCATGGCACTGACAGGAGCACAGGTCAAGCAGCTTCGCAGCATGGCCCATCACCTCAACCCCGCCATCATCATCGGCAAGTCCGACGTCAACGAGGGCACCGTCGAGCAGACGGTCGCCTACCTGGAGAAGCACGAGCTCGTTAAGTGCTCCGTGCTCGATGGCTCCAGCCTTTCCGCCCGCGAGGCCGCCGAGGAGCTCGCCGAGCGTTGCCACGCCGAGGTCGTCCAGGTCATCGGCCGCAAGTTCTCACTGTATCGCGAGTCCTCGCGCAAGGACATCGAGAAGATCAAGCTCGTCTAAGAGCCAATGATCCGGCGATCCAACACATAGCAAGCTTACGGGTGCCCAAGTACTTCGGGCGCCCGTTTTTTATCGCTCGACCAGCACGCGATTGAGCCGCCCCTCCACCAAGCGCTCGTATAGACGCCGCGTCTCGGGCTCGGGCACGCCATTGACCTGCTCCCTCAGGTGGTGCATATGCCCGCTGTACAGCTCGACGATATCGCGCCGCCGCCCCGCCGCACTGTAGACGCGCATGGCGCAGCGCACCATATCCTCACGCGCCGTTTCCTGTCGAAGCCCCGACTCCGCCAGCCAAATCGCCGACTGCAGATCGTTTTCTTCTAGAGCGGCATTTGCTCCCTTAATCATGCAATCGATGTACTTTGACTGCATAATGCGCCGCATGCGCAAAAAGTAGGTGGGATTACAGCCATTGGGAACATACAGCGGTCCGGCATAAAGCTGCTCAATCTTAAGGCACAGCTCAACTAAATGGGGCCCGCGCGCACCCGTGCGATTTCCCAAAACCTCGCGGCTTATCTGGTCAAACAGCCGTACATCGGTCTTGACGTAGTCGCCGTTGAGCCCAATGCATTCATTTTGGATGAGCACGCACGACTTGCCATCCGGCGTCGGTCCCAAAGCCGACCGCAAGCGCGATATCGTCGAGTACAGGTTGTTGCGGGCGCTATTGAACTCGGCATGGGGCCACAGCTCCATGGCCAGCGTCTCACGATCGACGAGCGCATCCATGCCCAGCGCAAGCCGCTCGGCAAGCGTCGCCGCCTTCTTGCGGCGCCACATTTTGTCCGTGATGGGAAACCCGTCGCGCTCGGCGCGAAACGCACCAAACATGCGAATCTCGATATGGTCGATGGTATCAACGGCTTCAACCTCGCCGGCCTGGAATAGGCGCTCGCCCTCCCCTTCCAAATCGTCGCGCAGCGAGTACCGCGACAGCTCGCGCACGGGAAGCTTCTTGCGTATCCTGGCCGCCGGCTCGCCCAGACAATGCATGGCAAGGCGCGCAAAGAGCCGATACGATGGCTCTAGAATCCCCGCACGATTCATGGACATCCAGGCCGCAAGATCGCTGTCTCGGCCCGCACAGGCCAAATGCAGCGCCACCATCCAGGCTTCTGCGCCACCAACCTGCGTCTGGCTTATATCGAGTAGCTCCGCTTCCTCGCGTACCGAAACCATCGAGGTGTTACGCAGATATGCCGCGCGCTCCAGCAGCAATGCGTTATCGCGCATGTACCCAATCGACTCCTCGGCAAGTTTGAGCACTTGGACCGCACGGAACTTTGCATTAACCGGCCGTCCCTCTGCCAGCGACTGCCAGCCTTCTAGCAACAGGCCAAACAGCTGAATCTGGTTGTCGCGCATGCGCACGGCAAAACGATCGAGCTCGTTGAACGCCGCGTCGTCGGTTACCGGCAAGCCGGAAAGGAGCCGCCGTGCCGCCAACACCATGCGCACCCAGATAGCCATCGCCTTAAGCCCACGTACGTCGAGCGCCTCCCGCACCACCGTCATCTCGTCGTCGCGCTCGTCGGTTCCCGCAAACGACCCGTCAAAGAGCTCCACCAGCATGCTATCGGCCCGTATAACAATCCTCGCGATGTCGAGCTCGCAGTCGTAGGCCTTGCTCGTTTTGAGCTGCTGTAGAACGCCGCCGTCATCTCCCCGCTCGGTCAGGCACCGCTTGACCTCGATATGCGCAGACAACATATCGAGTGCGGTATGGGATGTCTCGATTTCTGGCACGGCCAGGTTCGTAGGAAGCCCAAGCCCGTTGTCCCCATAGCAAACAGCCGTCAGCGTCTGGGCCACCCTCCATGAAACAGGGTCTATTTCGCAGGCCGCCCGTTCGCCCCCGCGCTCGATGACCGATGCCATATAGCGAGCGAGCTTTGTATTGGACACGCTGACCGCTGCCAGATATACGCCAAGCGCTTCGGCAGGCGTTGGCTCTGGAGCCGGATCGTCGGCATCGATCGTGCCCAGCGCCGCTCGGCAGATATCGGCCCCGTGCCCCGTCAGAGCCAGATCGACCCCATACTGCCCAGCAAGTTCAAGGACCGCTTCACGGTCCAAAAAGGCGTCCGCCAGGCCCATCGCCGCATCGCATCGGCCCGCCTTAAGCAAAATCCGGGCCGCCCTCGGAACAAGTTCGGGGCGAACCTCGACCACCAACTTACGCAAGCGCAAGCGTCCGTTATCCTCCGTGCCCAGACACGTAAAACTCCGCTCGGCGGGATCCAAGCCAAAGATCGGGTAGTCGCGTACAAAATAGGACTGGTCGACCATCGACAGCCTCATCCCGCAAGCCTCGAGTTCTGCGATATTGCCCTCGCCCATCAAAACCATGAGACATGCCACGCAAAACAGCGCATTATTGTCGAGCGAAGCCAGATCGGCAAGTGCCGCGCCATATACGTTGACAATCTCGTTTTCGAGCAGGCCGGCTACGTCGCCTTGGCCATACAGACCCGTCTGCAATGCCGAAACGAGCTCGGGCACGCCCTGCGTGAGCTGATAGAAGTCGAGCGATGTGCTGATCGAAAACGCCGATGCCCACGCCGAATACTCATAGGCATGCACCTTGAGCATCTGCGCATTGATCTTAACCGAATCGCCCAGCCCATGAATCAGCTGACGATTTGAAGGACGGCAGGAGATAAAGACCCCAACCCCCATAGCGCGCAGGCCGCGAATCCTGTCGATGAGGTCTTCGGTATCGTGCTGATCGAGGTTTGGCACATTATCAATCGCGATAAGGGAGTGCGGTTTGTCTTTGAGTTCTTCGGTAACCACCTCGAGCTGCATAAACACCTCGCGCCCAATGGCGCGATCGGCCTCGATAATCCGCACGGGGCCTCGCGTCGGGTCGCATTTAACCTCATGGGTGTACTGCAGCAGCACCGAGGTCTTCCCAAACCCGTCGGGCGCATAAAGAACCACGATGCCGGCCTTTCGGCCCTTGGCGATAAGCTCATTCATCAAGCGTTCGCGTCGCACCATATAGCCTCCGCCCAGCGGCATCAGCTCGAGGTCGTCTATACCGCTCAAATCGTTTACCATGCCCGCTCCTCAACTCGACCGTATGGACACTGTAGCCGCAAGACCATACAAGCCGCGCTATGAATAGAGCGACCTTGTGTTTTAGGTTGTCTTTTGGTACGCAAGCGGCAAGTTTTTGTACAGCGAGGGCCGATTGTTATTAATCCCCCGACTAATCGGTCTTTAAGCAGGTAAATGAGCTTGTCAGCTTGTCCCATCTAAGCGGCAGTGTAACGCAGATGAACAAGGTTCAGCCATGTCATTCAACTCGCCTAGCACCCGCTACCGTCTACGACCTTCTAGTGGCATTTTTGCATAGAATCTGGTATGGAATGAATCAAGCTGTTGGGCATCCGGCATTCGTCAAGCTTGCGGCAAGATTTTGGTCAAGTGGGTAAAAAGGGATAGCAAAAAGGCCCCCGCAAAGCGGAGGCCTTAGGCAAGGCTATGTCGAGCTGCAGGATTCGCGCTACTCGCAGAGCGAAAGGGCGGCCTCATCGGCAACGACAACGCAGTTGGTGTGCAGCTGCAGGATCGAAGCCGGGCACTCGGGCGTAACCGGACCATAGCACATGTCATGCACGGCCTGAGCCTTGGCCTCGCCGTTGGCGACAACCAGGATCATACGGGCATACATGATGGTCTGGGTACCCATGGTGTAGGCCTGACGGGGAACATCGTCGATGCTGTCGAACAGGCGGCTGTTGGCCTGAATGGTGCTCTCGGTGAGGTCGACGCAGTGCGTGCCCTTGGAGAAGTGGTCATCGGGCTCGTTGAAGCCGATGTGGCCGTTGTTGCCAATACCGAGCAGCTGCAGATCTGGGTAACCGGCCTCGGCGACGATCTTGTCGTACTCAGAGCAGGCAGCGGCGGCGTCGGGGTTGGAGCCATCGGGCACATGCGTGTTGTTAAGGTCGATGTTGATGTGATCGAAGAAGTTCTCACGCATGAAGTAGTGATAGCTCTGGGGATCGTCGTGCGAAAGGCCGCGATACTCGTCCAGGTTGTAGGTGCTGACCTCGGCAAAGTCGACGTCGCCCTTCTTGTACCAAGCAGCGAGCTGCTTGTAGGCACCGATCGGGGTGGAGCCGGTGGCAAGGCCCAGCACACAGTCGGGCTTGAGGATAACCTGGGCCGAGATGATATTAGCGGCCTTGCGGCTCATATCCTCGTAGTCTTTAGCTTTAATGATCTTCATTACGCGTCCTTTCTCGTACAAGAGAGGCAAGGCTCCCTTACAAGCACTTGCCCGCGGCCCGCGTCGGCCGCAACCAACGTGTGCGGCCA
>USPT01000060.1 GCA_900556705.1 uncultured Collinsella sp. | reverse complement strand
CCGCGCTGGATGTACTTGGAGCGGGCGATGGTGTGGTTGTTGGTCGGCATGTCCTGATAGTCCTTGGCCTTGATGACCTGGACATAGGTGAGGTTGCCGATAAGGATGGTGAACAGCGCCGTAAAGGCGAGCACCGCGCGGGTTAGACGGTTGGCAAGCGCAACGCGGCCGAGCACACCGGATTCAGGCGTGTCGAGCAGGCGACGGCGCATGCGCGAGCCGACGGAATGGCTACCGCTGCCGTAGGAAGACGAGGTGGCAAAGCGTGTGCCCGTCGGGGCGGCGGCCGATGCGACCCGATCATCGGTGATGGCGGCCATGGTGCCGGTGCCGGTAAGCTCTGCCTCGCGTCCGGTCGCCTCGTCACCGGCGCGTAGCAGGAGCGCGACGATGATAAAGCTTGCAAGCAGCGAGGAGCCTCCCTGGCTCATAAAGGGCAGAGTGACGCCGGTCAGCGGGATCAGGCGGGTTACGCCGCCAACGATCAAGAAGGCCTGGAAGCTGATGGCGGCCGTAAGGCCCGTGGCGCTAAAGGCGACGAGGTCGGATTTAGCGCGGGCAGCTGTGGTGAGGCCACGCACGGCAAAGAGCATAAACAGGATGAGCACGGCGCCGCCGCCCAAAAGACCCATCTCCTCGCCGATGGCCGAGAAGATAAAGTCGGACTCGACGACGGGGATGTTGTTGGCCATCCCGTTGCCGATGCCAACGCCGACCAGACCGCCGTCGGCAAGCGAGAAGAGCGACTGGACAATCTGGTAGCCCTGGCCCTGGGCGTCCTTAAACGGATCGACCCAAACCTGGAAACGCACCTGAACGTGCGACAGGAACTTGTAGGCGCCCACGGCTCCAACGGCTAAGAGCGCAAGGCCGATAACGACATACGAAAAGCGCCCCGTGGCAACGTAGAGCATCAGCAAGAAGATGGTGTAGAACAGCACAGCCGAACCCAGGTCGCGTTCGAAGACGACGACGAGCAGGCACACACCCCACACGGCAAACAGCGGCAGCAGCAGTCGCAGACGAGGGATCTTAAAGCCCAGGATCTTGCGGTTGGAGATGGAGAGCAGCTCGCGGTTCTCGGCTAGGTAGCCGGCCAGGAACAGGACGATAAAGACCTTGGCGAACTCGCCAGGCTGGATGGTAAAGCCCGCGATGCGAATCCACAGCTTGGAGCCCGAGATCGTGGTGCCGATAAAGATGGGCAGCATCAGCAGGATGATGCCGATAATGCCAAAGGTGTACTTGTAGCGCATGACCACGTCGAGGTTTTTGACCAGTGCAAGCGTTCCCACCATCAGGGCCACCGAGACAAACAGGATGATGAGCTGTGAGATGGCGAGAGCGGGGGCGAGACGCGTCACGAACGTGATGCCGATGCCCGAAAGTATAAATACGATGGGTAGGATGGCGGGGTCGGCGCCGGGCGCCAAGATGCGCACGGCGATATGTGCCGCGGCGAAGGCGGCAAAGAGGCCGATCGGCACGGCGAGCGTCTCAAAGGAGATGGCAGCGCCCGCGGTGAGGACGTACATCGCATACAGCAGGATGACGGGGAACGCCGAGGCGATGAGCAAGAGCAGCTCGGTGTTGCGGCGACTCATAAGCGGCACTCCCTTTCTAATTCTTATCGGAGGCCTCGGCCTCGGCGGACTGTTCGGCGGTTTTCTCGGAATCTGATTCGGAGGTCGATCCCTGATTGGTGTTGTCGCGAATCGTTTGCGCGTCGATCACCTGGCGGGTCTGCTCCTCGTCGATCTGGTGGCGGTACTTGGATATCGTGTCCTGCGCATCGTCGACACTTGTTTGCGGAATGCCCGCCTTGAGGCGGTTTTGCGTGTCTTCGGGCAGGTCGGACAGCTTGATGCTGGTTTCGCTTTCGAGCCAGTGGAGCTTGAGTCCGAGTGGCTTGCCGGGCAGGCCGCGCCAGACGGCGACATTGCCCTGGTAGGTACCCAGGTAGTACGAGCCGGTGACACCCGTGTAGGCCCAGATGCCAGCTGCCAGCACAAAGACGAGGGCCAGGATGGCGGCGATAGTAACGTTGCGGCGACGCACGCGTTGCGCCTCGCGCATGACGCCATCGTCAACCAGGTCAACGACTACTACGGTCACGTTGTCGTGGCCGCCGGCGGCAAGCGCCGCGTCCACTAGGTTGTCGACGCAGATTTGCGCGGTTGAGGATTGCGTGGCGATGTTCTCGATATCGCTATCGGGAATCATGCTCGAAAGGCCGTCAGAGCACAGGATCAGGCGGTCGCCTTCCTCGATATGCAGAGTGAAGTGGTCGGCATACATGGCGGGGTCCGAGCCCAGCGCACGGGTGATGACCGAACGGTTGGGGTGGACGCGAGCCTCGTCTGCCGTGATCTCGCCGGCGTCCACGAGCTCCTCCACGTAGGAGTGGTCGCGGGTCACGCGGATGAGCGTGCCCTCGTGGAGCAGATAGGCGCGAGAGTCGCCCACGTGGGCGATGGCGAGCGTGTCGTTTTCGATGTAGGCGCAGGTGGCTGTGCAGCCCATGCCGGGCTTGCCCAGGCCGTTCAGGGCCGCCTCGATTACGGCGGCGTTGGCGGCCTCGACGGCTGCCGCCAGGCGTGCGGCGTCGGCAGACTGAGGAGCTGTCTTGGCGATGGTCTCGACAGCGATAGAAGAGGCTACCTCGCCGGCAGCGTGACCACCCATGCCGTCGCATACGCAAAAGAGCGGCGACTGCACCAGGTAGGAATCCTCATTGTGCGGGCGCACGCAGCCAACGTCGGAGCGGGCGCCCCACATGAGTTGCGTGGTGGTGCCGGCATCATAGGTCGAGTCGGTCTCGATGCGCTCCTCGGTCAGGGGTTCAAAGCTCATGGTCGAGCCGGGGTCTTTGAGCTTGGCCTCAACGGCGGCAACGTCGATTTCGGCGGTGTCACCGGGAGAGACGGTGTCGGTCTCGGCGTTTGATTCGGAATCGCCGGTGTCCGGGGAGTCGGGCTCCTCGGAAACGCGGGCGGTCGACTCGTCGTCTTGCGGGCTAACGTCTATAGGCTCGGGCGCCGGCGTAGACGCGGGCGCAACCTCGGATGCCGGGGCTATGGGAAACGCCGGCGCGGGGGGCTCGGGTGCCGCAAACACCGCAGCGCTCTCGTTGATTGCCGCGGCGACGGGCTCTGCAAAGTGAGCCGGCGCCGGGGTTGCTTCGGGCGCTGTGGGCTGTTCCGCAGCATGTGCGCCGATGGGCGCCGCTGCGGCATCCTCTTCGCCCTCGTTATCGGCGAGATCCGAAATATCATGCGTTACATGCGAAAGAGGCAGGGAGAACACGGTGTCCTCGGGCTCCACGGGTGTGGAGTCCGCCGGAGCGGCGTGGGCCGGTGCAGCTACGGCGGCAGCCGGTGCCTCGGTCATGGTTGCGGACTTGTTCTCCTCGTCGATCATCGACGGTTCACCTTCATGACCACGTCGCCAATCTGGACTTCGTCGCCCTCACGCAGCGTTGCGGGCTCCACGAGCTGGCGGCCGTTGACGAGCGTGCCGTTAAGCGAGTTGAGGTCCTCGATGATGAGTGCCGGGCCCTGCAGCGAAAAGCGCGCATGCGAGGCCGAGACGAACGGTTCGTTGATGCAGATGTCCGAAGATGGCGAGCGACCGACGATGACGGGGCCGAGCATGTCTACGTGGATGCCGCGGATACCGCGCGGACCCTTGTCCACATCGATCGTCCAGATAGCCGAGTCGCGGCGCTGCCCGCGCACAAGTCCCACGCCGGTCTTCATGACGGCGAACAAGAAGATATAGAGCAGGGCGACCAGGACGATGCGGCCTGCAAAAAGGACGATATCGATGTTCATAAGCGACTATCCCCTAAATTCAAAGGTACTCAGGCCAAACGTCAGCAGATCGCCGTTGCGCAGCGGGCAGCGCGTAATGCGGCGGTTGTTGACGAGCGTGCCGTTGGTGGAATTGAGGTCCTCGATCGACCAATCCGAGCCCGTAAAGGTGAGCTGGGCGTGGCGGCGCGACACGTTGGGGTCGCGCAGGGCAATGTCGGAAACTGAGCGCTCGCGACCGATGGTCACCTGTGCGGAGGTGATGCTATGGCTCTCGCCGCTCACGACGTCGACGAGCTGGGCGAGCGGGCGCTGCGGGGCGCGAGTGCTCGCCATGTTGGAGGCGATGCCGGCTGCGGCGCCTAGGCCCACGGCGGCACCGGTCGCGGCGGCTCCGCCCATGCCGGCAAGCGCGTCGCGCGAGACGGTCTGCGGCACCGGGATGGGTGCGGCGGCGGGGTCGGGGACGCTAGGCGCGAAGGGGTCTGCCACGGCAAGCGGGTCGGGAGCGGCGGCGCGAGGCGTCGGCTGCTGCTGGGGCATGGCGGCGGGGCGCTGCTGCTGCGGGGCAGCAAACTGCTGCTGGCCGGCACGCGGGGCGCTGGCGGCACGGCTTGCCGCGGAGTTGTTCTGGCCCAGGCCGTTCTGATAGGCGCGCTCTTCTTCGTACAGGCGGCCGAGCGTGGGGACATCGACGTTCTCGGCAAAGACCGAGAACTTGCCGGCGCGCAGCTGCGGATCGATCATAAAGCGCACGAGGGGCTCGCCGACAAAGACATAGCGGCGCTTTTCGGCCTGCGCCTTCACGAACTCGCGGACCTCGCGCGAAAGCTCGGGGTAGAACGGGGCGAGCATGGGATCGTCGTCGGCGGCGATAAGGATGGTATAGAGTGCCGGCGCCGTGTTGACGCCGTTAATCACCAGAGTCTGATCCTCCATGTCGCGAGCGGCCTGCTTGGCAAGCTTCTTAAAGGAGAACGGGGCACGGGTGGCACCGAAGATGCCGGCCACGTGGTCCTCGAAGATGTTCAGGAAGTTCACGAAAGATCACTCTCCGTATAGGTTCTTTGGTATCCGAGCAAATATAGGCATATCCCAACGATTATAGAGGATAGGATTCCCGCAACCGCCGCCTTGGCGATGACCGCGGCTGCAAGGCTGGCAATTTCCATATGGTGTGCAAGACAGGACGCCGCCGCGCAGCCGATGCCGGTGACAGCGATGGCGGCGATTGCGGCAAGGTTTGAGCCCTGATTGGCACGCTTGGCATGGACATTGAGCAGCGCGGATGACGCTGCGGCAGTTGCCGCGACCAGCACAAAGGCAGTCCAAAGGAGCGGATCTCCCAGCGCTGCGGCAACGTTACCGAGCCCCAGCACGCCTCCGGCTGAAAGCGCGACCGTGGCCAGACGGGCAAAAAGCGCGCCCATGCCCGTTGCCGCGGCGGCGCTTGCCGGGCCGAGCCAAAATGACGCGACACCGGCGGCGACCCCAGCTGCCAGGAAGGTATTGCCGGTCAGACAGCCAAGCGCGAGCGCACAGGTGAGCGCGGCGCTCGCGGCAGCCTCGGTGCGACCCCAGGCGATCCACCAACCGGACATGGCGGCGGCAAAGATCACCGCGACGGGCAGCATCGACAGGATGCCCTGTGCCTGCATGGTGGCGTTGGCCATGAGCACCAAAAAGCCCACAGCCGAGATAGCCGAGCCAATCTGGGGGGCCAGGCCAGCCGCCGCTCCGATCGCGATGGCCGCAATGACCAGGCCGGGAAGCGCCGCGACTCCGGCCGTTTGCATCAGCAAAAAGCTAAAGGTGCCACACGTTAGCGCCGAGATAGCGTGCATGGTGTAGTCGCGCGCATGGCTCCAGCGCGTGCCCGCCCAGCCGAGTGCGGGGTCGACCTCGATGGCGTCGTCTTCGCAGTGCGACGGCTCGATATCGTCGAGCTCATGCTCGTCATCCGAAAGCTCGCCAACCATTTGCTCCAGGCTGCGACGGCCCTCGCGCACGCTGCCCAGACCGGCAAGGAGCTGGTCGCAAAATGCCTCGATGCTGTTGGGGCGGTCCTGCGGCATGGGGGAGAGCGCGCTCATGAGCGCGGCCTCGGCTCCCGGGGGAAAGTGTGGTATCAGCTCGCTGGGATAGGTGGCGCCGCCGATGATGCGGTCGAGCGAGTCGGCGGGCGTGGCCGCCATAAAGGGAGCGCTGCCGCACAGGCCCTCGTAGATCACACAGGCGAGGGCAAAGACATCGGCGCGCTCATCGACCGTGCCGGTCTCGATATCGAGCTGCTCGGGCGGCATGTAGCCGATGGTGCCGCCGCGCGA
>USPT01000059.1 GCA_900556705.1 uncultured Collinsella sp. | reverse complement strand
CAGCCAGGCAGTCTTATGGGACAGGACGATCGGCAGGTCCATGAGCCCTCCAATGGAGTCGGATAACCAACCTTATTCCCCTGCCCACGGGTCCGCACACCTTCGTGCTCAAGAAAGCGATTCCACCCGGTCGAGTGGCAGAAAAACCATCACAACATTCGATGCTTTTCCCGATTTTGATAAAAAACGTTGAATGTTGTGATGGTTTGAGGCGAGGTGAGAGGCACGGAGGGATCAAAGCATCGTGCTCGAACGGGTTAATCCAGCTCTTTTAAGCCATGCGCCAGCTGCCAGTACTCGCCGTGCTGGGCGAGCAGCTCTTCGTGCGTGCCGCGCTCGATGATGCGGCCGTGTTCGAGGACCATGATGGCGTCGGCGTCGCGGACAGTGGACAGGCGGTGCGCGATCATAAACGTGGTGCGACCGCGCATGATGCGGTCCATACCGCGCTCGATGAGCTTTTCGGTACGCGTGTCGATGGAACTCGTGGCCTCGTCCAGGATGAGCACCGGCGGATCGGCGACGGCCACGCGCGCGATGGCGAGCAGCTGACGCTGACCCTGCGACAGGTTGGCGCCGTCGGCCGTGACCGGTGTGTCGTAGCCCCGCGGCAGGCGGCGGATAAACGAGTCGGCGCAGGCGGCCTCGGCAGCGGCGCGCACCTCCTCGTCGGTCGCGTCGAGCTTGCCAAAGCGGATGTTCTGCGCAATGGTGCCGCTAAACAGGTGCGTGTCCTGCAGCACAATGCCGAGCGACCCGCGCAGGCTGGCCTTGGCAATGTGCTTGACGTCGATGCCGTCGTACGTGATCTCGCCGTCATCGACCTCGTAGAAGCGGTTGATGAGGTTGGTAATGGTCGTCTTGCCGGCGCCCGTGGAGCCCACAAACGCAATCTTTTGCCCCGGCTTGGCAAACAGGTTGAGGTCCGTGAGCACGCGGGCGCCCGGCACGTAGGAAAAGTCCACGGCATGGAAGCGCACGTCGCCGGCAAGCGGGACCAAGCCGCACGTGAGCTCGGTGCCGTCGGCGGCCACCGCGCGGCCCGACTCATCAACGGCTGCCACGTCATGCAGGTGCCCATAGACGCCCACGCCCTGGCCCTCGGGAATTTTCCACGCCCACGCGGCATCGCCCGTCTGCACCAGCTCCACGCAGCCCTCGTCCACCTCGGGCTCAAGGTCCATAGCCGCAAACAGGCGCTCGGCACCGGCCAACGCGTTGAGCAAGAAGTTGCCGAGCTGCGTAAACTGGTTGATGGGCATGGCGGCCTGGCGCACAAAGACCAGGTAGCTTGCAAGTGCGCCCACATCGGCGAGCCCCTTGATGCAGAGCATGCCGCCCGCCACGGCGACGATGGCATAGTTGACGTAGCCAATCACGACGGTCATGGGCACCATGGAGTTGGCATAGCTCACGGCGGCGGTGCCGGTGCGGCGAAGCTCGTCGTTGCGGCAGGTGAAGCCGGCAACATTCGCCGCCTCGCGGTTAAAGACCTTGATGACCTTTTGGCCCGAGACCATCTCTTCGATATATCCGTCCAGGTCGCCAAGCGATGCCTGCTGGGCGGCAAAGAAGCGCTTAGAGCGCGCGCCCGAGTAGCGCGCATACAGCACAATGGCCGCATCGCACACGAGTGTGATAATCGTGAGCTGCCAGTTAAGGATGATGAGCATAGCCGTGGTGCCCACAACCTGAATGGCGGCCTGAATCACGTTGGCAAAGCTGTTGTTAAGCGCCTCGGAGACGGTGTCGACGTCGTTGGTGAAAAAGCTCATGATGTCGCCCGAGCGCGTGCTGTCAAAATAGCTGAGCGGCAGCGTCTGGATGTGCGCAAACAGGTCGCGGCGAATATCGGACACCACGCGTTGGGCCGCGCGCACCATGATCTGCGAGTAGCCCAGGGCCGAGAGCACGCCCGCAGCGTAGATGATCGCCGTCAGGATGACCTGCTTGGCAAGCAGTTCCTCCCCGCCCGTGGCCAAACCGTTAACGATGGGGCGCACCATGTAGGTGCCGGCGAGGCTCGCGATGGCGGCGACGGAGGCGAGCACGCCCACCGCGAGCAACGAGAACTTGGCATGCCCCATGTAGGAGAGCAAGCGGCGTACAGTGCGCTTGAGGTCGGCCGGGCGTGCTTGGGCTGCGGTCTTAGGCATGGCGCTCACCCCCTTCCAAGGGCGATCCTCCGGGGACGGAGGAAAACGGATCATTCGCGCAACCATCGTCGTTGCCATCGCCGGCGTCCGCGTTCCCCGCAAACTCCATCTGCGAGGCGTAAATCTCCTGGTATATGTTGTCGCCCGCCAGCAGTTCCTCGTGCGTGCCCACGCCGTGGACACGACCGTCGTCCAATACCACAATGCGATCGGCATCCATGACACTCGCGATGCGCTGGGCGATGATGAGCACGGTCGTATCGGAAATCCGGGCGATGTGCTCTCGAATCTTTGCGTCGGTCGCCATATCGACCGCGCTGGTGGAGTCATCAAAAATGAGCACGCGCGGATGCTTGAGCAGCGTGCGCGCGATGCACAGGCGTTGCTTCTGGCCACCCGAGACACCGGCGCCGCCTTGGCCCAACTCGCCGTCCAGCCCGCCGATGCGATCAAGGAACTCGTCCACGCACGCCGCGCGGCAAGCCGCGAGGAGTTCATCGTCCGACGCCTGCGGATTGCCCCACTGCAGGTTCTCGCGCACGGTACCCGTAAACAGCACATTCTTTTGCAGCACAATGCCCACAGCGTCGCGTAGAGTCGCGAGGTCGTAGTCGCGCACGTCGCGTCCGCCCACAAGCACGGCGCCTTCGGTGGCGTCGTACAGGCGCGCAATCAGCTGCACAAGCGAGCTCTTGCCCGAGCCCGTGCCGCCGAGGATGCCCACCGTCGAGCCGCTCTCGATGCGAAGGTCGATATGCTCGAGCACATCCTCGGCTGCATCCGCGCGGTATTTAAAGGAAACGTCGCGAAACTCGATACTGCCGTCCGCTGGCGCCGCAATCGCGAGGTCTCCCGCGGGGTTGGCGATAAAGGGCTCCTCATCGAGCACCTCGGCGATACGGCCCACACTCGTAAGAGCGCGCGTGAGCAGCAAAAACACGTTAGAAATCATCATGAGCGAATTCATGATCAGCAGCACGTAGCTCATAAAGCCCGTGAGCGAGCCCACGCCCAGCTTGCCGGCGAGAATCATGCGGCCGCCAATCCACAGGATAGAGAGCGCAGCCACGTACATCGACAGCTGAAACACCGGCAGGTTGAGCACGGCGGTGCCGAAGGTCTTGGTCGCCGTGCCGGCGAGCTCGGTATTGACGGTGTCGAACTTGGCCTCCTCGTGCTCGGTACGAACGTAGGCCTTGACGGCACGCACGGCGGTGAGGTCCTCCTGTACCACGCCGTTGAGGTGGTCCATCGAGGTCTGGAGTTGGCGGTAGAGCGGACTGACGCGATAGGTGATGGCGCCCAGTACGATTGCCAGCACGGGCAAGATGATCGCAAAGACGGTGGCGAGCGGGCGCGACAGCATCAGCGCGTAGATAAGGCCGACGATAAGCGTCACCGGGCCGCGCACCATAGGGCGAAAGCCGTTGCCCACAGCATTTTGGATAACGGTGATGTCCGTGGTCATGCGGGTGACGAGTGAGCTGGCGTCGTAGTTGTCCAGGTTACCAAAAGCGAGCGTCTGAATCTTTTTGTACTCGGCCTCGCGCAGGTTAGCGCCTAGGCCCGAGGCAACGCGGGCGGACGTGTGTGCATAACCCAAGCCCAGTACCAGCGAAAGCGCAGCGCACACCAACATGTACGACCCCTGCAGCAGCATGTAGTTGATATCACCCGCAGGCACGCCCACATCGATGATGTTGGCCATGATGACCGGGATAAACAGCTCGAGCACCGTCTCGACCGACACAAAGAACACGCCGAGGATGGCATCGCGACGGTATGCCCCTAGATAGGAAAACAGTATTTTGAGATTGCGTACGCAGGTTCAACCCCCATCAAACGTTGTTCGCAAACGCACGTATTATTGCGCGCCGAATAATGGTGTCAAGTATTCCGAAATCGTTTTCTGCAAGGTTAGCGCCGGCGGCGAGTTCTCGTGATGTGTGTCCATATTCACTCGGAATAATGGTGCGCGAGACTTTTTCGCTCCGGCGTCATCACAAACCTTGACTCTACAATCGTTGTAGGGTTTTCACTACACTGGTACGTAAACAAACCCAGCCAGAAAGCCCCGCCCATGGAACACGACCTCACACGCGGCAATGTCCTCAAGACCATCGCGGTCTTTGCCCTGCCCTATATGCTCTCGTACTTTTTGCAGATGCTCTACGGCATGGCTGACCTGTACATGATGGGGCAGTTTAGCGGCGCTGCCGGCATCACCGCCGTGGGCAATGGCGCGCAGACGCTCTACATCATTACCGTGACGCTCGTGGGCCTGGCCATGGGAACGACGGTTATCGTCGGCCACGCCGTGGGTTCGCGTCGCTTCGACCGCGCCGAGACCGCCATCGGCAACACCATCACGCTCTTTATGGGCGTCTCGGTGGTGCTGGCCGCTGTCCTGCTCGCACTGTGCCCGCAAATCGTGGCGCTCATTGGCACGCCGGCCGAGGCAGTCGAAGGTACAGCCGCCTACCTGCGTATCTGCTTTATGGGCATTCCGTTTATCGCCGCGTACAACATCCTCTCGGCCATCTTTCGCGGGCTGGGCGATTCGCGCTCGCCCATGTACGTGATCGGCGTGGCATGCATCATCAACATCGCGCTCGACTTTCTGTTTATCGGGCACATGGGGCTCGGCCCCGTGGGCGCGGCGCTCGGCACGGTGACCGCCCAGACGGCAAGCGTTGCCCTCGCGCTCGTGTGGCTCAAGAGCCGTCGCACGAACATCCACGTTAAGCGCAGCGACCTGCGCCCCCAGCCCGAGGTGCTCGGCAGCATTCTTAAGATCGGCGTGCCCGTGGCCGTGCAGGACGGCTGCATCCAGGTAGCGTTTATGTTTATCACCGTCATCGCCAACCACCGCGGCCTGGTCGACGCCGCCGCCGTGGGCCTGGTCGAAAAGATGATCAGCTTTTTGTTCATTGTGCCGAGTTCCATGGGTGCCACCGTCAGCGCACTCACGGCACAAAACGCCGGCGCGGGCAAGGGCAATCGCGCACGTCAGGTGCTCAAAGACGCCATGACGATCTCGGTGGTGTATGGCTGCCTGATCACGGTGCTGATGTGGCTGGTGGCACCGGCGTTTATCGGCTTTTTTGCCAAGGACTCCACGGTCGTCGCGGCCGGTACCGGCTATATGCGCAGCTACATTTTCGACGCGATTTTTGCCGGCATCCACATTTGCTTTAGTGGCTTTTTCGCTGCATACGGCAAGAGCTACATCGGCTTTGCGCACAACGTGCTGGCCGTGGCACTCATTCGCGTGCCGGGCGCGTGGCTGCTGTCGAACGCCTATTCCGATACGTTGTTTCCCATGGGCATCGCTTCGCCGTGCGGATCGATTTTGTCGGCGGTCATCTGTGTTGTCGCGTTTACCGTGCTCAACCGCCGCGGAGCTTTTGACAAGTTGGCAGCGTAGCGGGGCAACGCGAGATCGCCCTCATCGACGACATCATCAGCGACGACCCCACAACCTACGTGACGCAGATCACGGTGCCGGTTGCCCCAGCAAAGTAAAAACCGCCCGGAAGGCATCGTGCTTCCGGGCGGTTCTTCAATTTGACTATTGATGCACTAAGCCTGGGGCACCTCACCAGTAGCCAAAATCTGCTCGAGTGCGTCCTCATCCAGCACGGGTACACCCAGCTGCTCGGCTTTGGTGAGCTTGGAGCCCGCTTTGGGGCCGGCAACCAGGTAGCTCGTCTTCTTTGACACACTGCCCGAAACCTTGGCGCCGAGCACCTTGAGCGCCGCGCCTGCCTCGTCGCGCGTGCGGTTGATGAGCGTGCCGGTGAGCACGAAGGTCAGACCCGCGAGCGGCTGTGCGTCGGCGAGCTCGCCTGCCACGCCAGCGTCGGCTGCGGCTTGCGCATGAGCGGCGCCCAAGTCGACCTCGAGAGACAGGCCCGCTTGGCGCAGACGCTCCAGCACGGCAAGATTTTCGGGCACGGCCAGGAACTGCTTGACGCTCGCCGCAATCTTGGGGCCAATGCCCTCGCACTCGGCAATATCCTCTTCGCTCGCCAAGATGAGCTTGTCAATCGACAGGAATCGCTCGGCGATGACCTCGCCCACGCTCTTGCCC
>USPT01000058.1 GCA_900556705.1 uncultured Collinsella sp. | reverse complement strand
TCATGAGCGGCAGCTTTATCGACTCGGGCCTGCTGCGCGCCCGCGTGATCCATGTCGGCGCCGACAACTACGTGGCTAAATTTAATAACGAGGCCAAGTACGTCAAAAAGGTCAATTCCGAGATCATGAACGCGCTTAACGCCATCGTGCGCTTTGCGAGCATCATCATGATCCCGCTCGGTTTGGCGTTGTTTGCCTCGAATGTGAGCGAGCTGTGGGATGCCGCGGGAACCCCGGGCGATAGTGCGCTTTCATGGTGCTTCTCCGAGCTGTTGGCTGGTCATGTGCCTTCGTCGGCGCTGCTGTCCACGGTGGGCGCCCTGCTGGGCATGATCCCGCAAGGCCTGGTGCTGCTGACCTCGTCGGTGCTCGCCATCGCCACGGTGCGCCTGGCCCGCCGCAAGGTGCTGGCGCAGCAGCTCTACTGCATCGAGACGCTCGCTCGCGTCGACGTACTGTGCCTGGACAAGACGGGCACCATTACCTCGGGTCGTATGGAGGTCGAGGGCACCTACCCGCTGCCTGTTGAGGGTGTTGGCTTTGGCGTGGACTCGGACGAGGCGGCTGTTCCCGTCGATACCACAGTGCTCGATTTTGCGCTGGCTAACGTGGCACGTGCGACCTCGGCCGATGCCAACGAGACATGCCAGGCGCTGCTCAACTATTACGCCGATCGCCCGGTCGAGGTGTCCGAGCCGCTGTCGGTCATTCCATTCTCGTCGTCTAAAAAATGGAGCGGCGCTTCGTTTGCGCAGGGCTCCTATGTGATGGGAGCCGCGCAGTTTGTGCTTTCGGAGCGTGTGTTTTCGCAGGTCGAGAACCGTGTCGCCGAGCTTGCCGATACCTGCCGCGTGCTCGTGGTGGCGCGCGTGGACGGCTTTACGCCCGATGGGGATATGGTGGGCGAGGCCGAACCCGTGGGCTTTGTGACCATCCGCGACGAGATTCGTACCTCGGCGGCCGAGACCATTGGCTACTTTAACGAGCAGGGCGTGACCCTCAACGTGATTAGTGGCGACGACCCGCGTACGGTGTCGTCGATCGCGCGCGTGGTGGGCGTGCCGGGGGCGGACGCTTATGTGGACGCTACGACGCTCGATACGCCGGCCAAGCTCGATGCCGCAGTGGACCGCTACCATGTCTTTGGTCGTGTGACCCCGCAGCAGAAGCGCGAGCTCGTGCAGGCGCTCAAGCGCCGCGAGCACACCGTGGCCATGACGGGCGACGGTGTCAACGACGTGCTGGCGCTCAAGGAGGCCGACTGCTCCGTGGCCATGGCGGCCGGCTCCGATGCCGCGCGCAACGTGGCCGAGATCGTACTCGTCGACAACGATTTTGCCTCGATGCCCGCCGTGGTGGCCGAGGGCCGTCGCTCCATCAACAACCTGCAGCGTTCGGCGTCGCTGTTCCTGACCAAGACGCTGTTCTCGATGGGCCTGGCGGCGCTGTGCATCGCGCTGCCGCCGTACCCCTTCGAGCCCATCCAGATGACGCTCATCAACTTCTTCTGCATCGGCGCGCCGGGCTTTGTGCTGGGTTTGGAGCCCAACAATGCTCGCGTGAAGGGCGCGTTTTTGACTAACGTACTCAAGCGTGCGCTGCCGGCGTCGATTGCAGTCATTTTGGCTGCGGCGCTCGATATCTTTGTGGCGCGCGTGTTTGGCTTTAGCCAGCTCACGCTGTCTACGATGTGCCTGCTTACGTCGTGCGCGGCGAGCGTCAGCCTGATCTGGCGCATCTCGCAGCCTCTCACGCCCTTACGTGTGGTGCTTTTTGTGTTTGTAGTCGCCGACATCCTGGTGGGCGTTATCGGATTCCCGGAGCTGCTGTCTATTGCCAACCTGTCGATGGGCCAGATGGTTATCTTGGCTGTCATTGTGGTCTTTACCTGCTCGGTGTTCTTTAAGCTCGCCACGATGATAGATTCGCTCAAGCCGCGTCGTCGTCATGCCGCAACTGGTTTTGGCCGTGGTGTGCGCGTTCACCTGGGTCGCGGTGGCGGCAAGGTGAGCTCGACGGGTTCGACGGCCGAGCGTTTTGCCAAGCGCGTCGCCGCCGACATGGCGCAGCGCCGCGAAGATCGCACCGCTCGCGAGGCCGAGGCCCGCGCACTTGAGGGCGTGGCCCAGGCCCAGCCCAAGAAAAAGAAGAGTACCGGAGCCAAGCGCTCTCGCGTGACCAAGTCCGCCCAAGGCATCAAAGTCTCGATGCCAAGCAAAAAGAAGAAGTAGCTACGCGCCCTGGCGATGTTGAATTGGTGCCTTGTTCCTGTGGGGCCGTGGCGATGTTATGCTCTAACCTCGATTGTTTGAATTGCTTCGAAAAGAGGATGCCGTGATCTGCCCGCATTGCCTTAAGACTATCGAGGACGGCGCCTCGTTCTGCCCCTACTGCAACGCCTATGTGGGTCCGGGCGATGGCCCCGAGCACACCGAGTTCGTGTTCTGTGAGGGTTGCGGTGCCCGTCTTTCTCCGCATGATCGTACGTGCCCCAAATGCGGACGCCCCGCTCCGGGTATCCTCTCCGAGGACGCGGCCGCATCCGACCTGGCAGCGGGCCGCACGGCGGGCTTTCCGCGCCTAACGCAAGAGCAGATCGATACCGAGGTGCCGCATGCGCCGGCCTCTGCCGCTGCGGTGCTTTCGGACGCCGCCGACCCCAATGAGACCTGCGTGCTGCCTGCTTTCGATAAGGATTTCGGTATCCCCAAGGTCGATATTCCCACGCCCGTTTCCCTGCATGACGATGCTCAAAAAACCAAGCGCAAGGTGCACCCCGACGAGGACGCCTATCACAAGCACAAGCGTCATATCCCCAAGCCGCTCATCGTCATCGCGGTCCTTGCCGTCCTTTGCGGCGGTGCCTATTGGTTCGTGACGGCCGATCCCATGGGTGTCATGCCTGGCTTCTATGACCAGTTTGGCCAGGCCGCGCAGACGACCTTCCCTACGCGCCAAAAGGGCGAGGCGACTGAGGACGATACCAAGCAAGACGATTCTGCCGAGGTGGTCCAGGAAGAAACCGTGCTCAACGATGATCAGCTCTATACCAGGCTCGACGGTCTGTATCAGACTATCGTGTCCTACGGTGACGAGGACCAGATCGGCGAGGTCATCGATTCCTTTAACAACGGCTATCTCCGAACGCCGCTGTCCACCCGTCAGGAGCTGTCGCAGAGTGCCTACGCCCTGCGCGACCAGATCAAAAAGACGCAAGATGAGCTCAACAACCTTAAGTACCAGGACGATACGGTCTATGCGGATGACATCGCCCACTTAAAGCAGCTTGCCGAGTGGATGTATGAGCGCGTCGACGTGATCTGCCAGAGCTGGGATATCTCGCTGGCCATTCCCGATGGCGAGTCGATGAGTTCCCACCAAAGCGAGATCCTGGCGCCCATCGCGCAGGGCGGCAACAGCGCGCTTAATCAGTACGACGCCAACGTGGGTTCCTGGAAGCCGCAGCAGCATTCCTAAAATTAGTTCGCCATAGTCGGCATAACCTACGTGCGCAATTGATGTAAGCCCATGCTTATTGCTACAATTCGTACAAATATGCTTTAAACGCACGAGGAAGGAACCACATGTTTGGTTTTAAGAAAGAGCTCTACACGCCCGAGTATCAGCTTGCCGGCGACGAGTGCGCCGTTATCGAGACGTCGAAGGGTACCATCAAGGTCAAGTTTGACGGCGAGGGCGCTCCCATTCATGTCGCGAACTTCTGCGAGCTTTCCACGATGGGCTTCTATGATGGCCTTAAGTTCCATCGCTATGTGCCCGGTTTTGTCATCCAGGGCGGCGACCCCAATACCCGCGATATGTCCGGCGCCGACGTCGCTGCCGGTCTTGAGGGCCCCGACGGCATGCCCGGTACCGGTGGCCCCGGCTACTGCATCAAGGGCGAGTTTGCCACCAATCCGCACAACAGCCACGTCGATGGCGCCCTTGCCATGGCACGCTCCATGGACCCCGATTCCGCGGGCTCTCAGTTCTACTTCTGCCTGGGCGCCCAGCATAACCTCGATTCCGGTTACACCGTCTTTGGTACCACGGTCGAGGGTCTCGATGTGATTTCGCAGCTGCGTGCCGGCGACGAGATCGTCCATGTCGAGATCGTTCACGAGTAAAGGGGACTTCCTTGAATAGCCAGCTGATCCAACAGGGCCGCGCCGCTTACCGCGCGGGTGATTTTTCCGCTGCAGCCCAGATGCTTGGGGCGGCAAAAACTCCCGATGAGATTATGGGCGAGGCCGATCACCTTCGTGGCAACGCCTTGATGCACCTGGGCATGTATGCCGAGGCCGCCGAGGCCTACGCCGCTGCCCTCAATGACGGCACCTACGGCAAGCGCGGCGCGCTGCTCACCAACCGCGGCAAGGCACTCGCCGCCGTGGGCGACTACACGACGGCCGCCCAGGCGTTCTCTGCTGCTACGCAGGATGCTTCCTATGCCACGCCGTTCAAGGCCTATCTGGGCCTGGGTAACGCGCTGTTCCAGTCGGGCGACTATGCCAACGCGGGTACTGCCTTCCGTCAGGCTGCCATCGACGGCGCCAATCCGGCTCCTGCCGCCGCACTGGGCGAGCTTGGTCGTTGCTTCATTAAGCTCGGCCGTCCGGCGGATGCCGTGGAGACCTACCGCACGGCTATCGACTTTGCCGGCCCCCGCGACGACACGCGTGCGCTCAACGCCGGCATGGGTCAGGCGCTTTCTGCCGCCGGCCGTCCCTCCGACGCACTCGACGCCTTTAACGCCGCTACTGCCGATGGCATCTACCAGCTCACTTCCGAGCAGGCCGATGAGCTTGCCCGCGTGCATGATTCGCTTGCCGCGCTGTCTGCCCAGACGGCTATGGCCACGGCTCCGGCGCCCGCGATGGACGCTCCTGCCGTCGATCCGCTCGATCCTACGGGCGCGACCGGTCAGTTTATGCCCGATCCCTCGGACACCGGCTTCTTTACGCTGTCCGAGTCCGAGATGGTCCAGCAGGACCGTCAGGATCGTAAGCAGGCCAAGGTCCGTCGTCGCCATCGCCACACGGGTCTCAAAGTCTTCATCGTGCTGCTTCTGCTCATTTTGATTGCTGCGGGCGGTCTGGGCTTTGCCTACACGCGCGGCTTTGGCTTCCCCTCGCAGGAGTCGGTTATCACCGATCTGTTCCAGGCTGCCGGCGACGGTGACACCGCAAAGGCCGAGTCTTGCCTGGCCTCGAGCCTGTCCGAGGACGCCAAGTCGATGATCATCTCCTCGATTCCGCAGGGCGCCACCGTGTCCGTCGAGGGCATGGATCAGTCCATGACCGAGACGACCGCTAAGGTGAAGGCATCGCTGTCCAAGGGCGGCGAGCAGGAGTACACCGTCAAATTCGTGCGCTCCGACAACCATATCGGCTGGGCCGTTTCCTCGCTCGATATGGATTTCTCGGCTGCTGACAACCAGTAGTGACCTTATGGGATTTAGCTTTGCCCGGCGCTTCACCGCAAGTGAGGTGCCGGGCTTGCGCTAGTATGATGAGCTAGTAGTTTTCCAGCAATCATCCAACACATCAGGAGTTGCGTTGTTTTCTTTGATGGATATGTTCTTCGGTAGCTATGCGGGCGATCTTGCCATCGACCTCGGCACCGCAAATACGCTTGTCTCCGTGCGCGGCAAGGGCATCGTCATCCGCGAGCCCTCCGTCGTCGCCATCGACAAGAACGACGAGCGCATCCTGGCGGTCGGTATCGAGGCAAAGCGCATGCTCGGCCGTACGCCCGGCAACATTGTGGCCGTTCGTCCCCTGAAGGACGGCGTCATCGCCGACTTCGACGTTACCGAGGCCATGCTTCGCTACTTTATCGACAAGGCGTCCGAGAAGCGCTATCCGTGGACTCCGCGTCCGCGTGTTGTCGTCTGCGTTCCCTCCGGCGTCACGTCGGTCGAGAAGCGCGCTGTCTTTGAGGCCACGATCCAGGCCGGCGCTCGCCAGGCCTACCTGATCGAGGAGCCCATGGCTGCTGCTATCGGCGCCGACCTGCCTGTCGAGGAGCCCACCGGCTCCATGGTCATCGACCTCGGTGGCGGTACCACCGAGGTTGCCGTTATCGCTATGGGCGGCATCGTCGTCTCGCAGTCCATCCGTATTGCCGGCGACGAGTTCGATCAGGCCATCCTCACGCACGTTCGCGATGCCTACAACCTTGCCATCGGCGAGCGTACGGCAGAGGACATCAAGATCAAGGTCGGTTCCGCCGTGCCGCTCAAGGACGAGCTTGACGTCGAGGTCAACGGCCGCGACGTGATCACCGGTCTGCCCAAGACCGTGCGCATCGAGAGCGAGGAGATTCGTCGCGCGCTCAACAAGCCGCTCGACGAGATGGCCAAGGCCGTCA
>USPT01000057.1 GCA_900556705.1 uncultured Collinsella sp. | reverse complement strand
TCCTGGTCACCTGGTACAACTACTTTAGCCGTCGCTTCTTCCTCGAGGGCGCACGGTCATAGTCGATTCACTATTTGCTTGAATGTATAACCGGTTGGAATTCCCATTCCAACCGGTTTTTGTTTGCCGAGAGACCCGGCGACCCAGTCCACTACGCATGAAAAACGGACGGCCCGGATGTTTGTCCGAACCGCCCGTCTGGCGCGCTATGTCGAGGCCTCTAGCCTGTCACGTAATACCAGACCACGTTGTCACCATTGGAGAGAACGTAGTTGCTGCAGGCCGTCATGGGCGTTGTGCCGTTGACGGAGTACATCCAGCCGCTCGTGCCGCCGTGCTGTTTCTCGGCCAAACCACCAATCGCGGAGACATACGTGCCGTACGACGAGCCATGTGCGTTGACAGAAAGGCCCAGCGCGCACAGGGCATCGTAGACAGTAGCGCCTTCGTTAAAGGTAAAGGTGCCACCAGAGGACACAGGATTGCCCACAGCGCTCGATGTGACCGAAACCGTCACCGTAACGTAGTTAGACTCCTGTGAGCCGCTCTGGCCGCCCGAGGAGGCGTTTCCACCATTAGAGGATGAGGCTCCATTAGACGACTGGCCACCGCCCGAAGAAGCACCGCCAGACACATTGGAAGTATCACCGGCTCCCGTATTTTGGGCAGCAGATTTATCGCCAGACTTCTTGCCGTCCTGGTCCTCAGACTTCTTGCTATCCGAGCTTTTATCCGATTCCTTGTGCGAAGACTCGGAATCGTCCTTGGACTTGGACTCATCTTTTGCGTCATTCGATGACTTGGAATCCTTGGAACTGGCCTCGCCCGAAGCGGCAGACGAGCCAGACGCCTTGGTGTCCTTGGTGACGACGCTCTCCCCCGTCACAGTCTGAACGATCCAGTCAATGGACCAGGCGCCGCTCTCGGAAGGATGGACGAAGCCCAGCGATATGACAATCAGCGCAACGCACGCGGCGGTCAGGACGCCAGTAAGCGCCTTCCGTCGAGGGGCGGACGCCGTCGAAGCGGCGCCCTGTTGCTTTGAATCGTCGAACTGAATGAACGAGGAATCTGGTTGCTTGGGGTCAGCGTCCTTGGATTTATTGGACACAGCCCTCACCTACCGACGTTTGGTGAACACGAACACGCCGACGATGGCGAGACCGATGACGCCGGCGGCAACGCCGACGATGGCGAGCGGATTGGTGCCAGTCTCCTGCTCGGAAGCACTAGAGGACTTCTTAGCAGTGGTCGTGGAAGCAGCGCCCGTATCGGACTTGGAATCGGACTTCTTGTCGGACTTGCCGTCCTTCTTGTCAGACTTCTTGTCAGACTTCTTCTCGTCCTTCTTGTCGGACTTCTTGTCGTCCTTGGTCTCCGTCTTGATTGACACTGTTGTCTTGGTCACTGGCTTCTTGCCCGGGGCAATAGCGCCGCCCTTCGAGCCGGAACCAGAACCCGTGCCAGCGCCAGTGCCGGAACCGGTACCAGAACCGCTACCGCCGTTGGAACCAGCACCGCCATTGCCGCCAGGGTTAACGGCATTCTTGGTCCACTTGGCATACAACGTAAGGTCGGCCGTCACCGGCGTACCGAAGTCATACGCCTGCGTGCAAGCCTCATCGGTGAACCAACCGCCGAAAGCGTAGCCATCGCGCGTCGGATCGGCCGGCTTGACCAGCTTGCCATCGGACGTAGCAACAAACTTAGTGTCGCAAGCAGACCCGCCGTTGGAATTAAAGGCAACCGTCCAAGACTCAACGGCCCCCAGCTTGAACAGAGTGCCCGAGTCATTGATGTAGTACAGGTTGCCAGATGCATCGGCAATGACCGGAGAGTCGCAGTGCTGGTAATGGCCAGCCGCATCATAAATCTGCGTCGCCTCTGCATCGCCGAGCGTATAGCGATATACGCCACCACCAGCAGAGTAGTTGACGTAATCCTTGCTATCCGCGCTGTTAACGGTGAAGTACACATAGGTCTTGCCGCCCTGAACACTCACCAGCGGAGTAGCAGCAATACCGTTAAATCCGGCCGGCAGTTCTTTACCGTCAGCAGCGGTGACCATCGTGGTCTTACCGGTCTTCAGATTATAGAGAGCCAGAGCAGAGCCAGTAGCCGTCTGTCCGCCGACAATCAAGTTTTCGCCAGCCACCGCCGGTGCGCTCATGTTATTCGTAAGACCCAGATCGACCGTCTTCTGCTCGCTCAGCACGCCCTTCGCCGAAAGCGAAATCACATGGAGCTTTCCATCGTGCGTCATCTGATAGAAGGTCGAACCATTGGACGGATCGGCGACACAGTCGGCGTTCGCGAGAGCGCCGAGCTTCATGGTCGAAACGACATCGCCCGTCGTCTTATCAATGCACTTAAGCGTGCCCGCGCTCGTAGGAACGATGGCATACTTATCCGTCAAAGCCGCACCAGTCCAGTAATAGCCCTCGGCAGGGTCGATGTTCTGCCAAGAGACTTCGCCCGTGGCAATCTTGATACGCTTAAGGGAGCCGTTGCCGTAGGTCGCGTTGTAATTCTCGTCATACGAAATATCGACCGAGCCTACATAGACGTACTCGCCGTCCGAAACGACGGTGCAGGAGCTCTGCGTCAAATCCGTCAAACCAGGCGTCAGCCACTTGCAGATCAGCTTGTCTGCAGTAATCGCCTGGACCGCACCGCCGTTGAGCGGAACGATGATAAGGCCATTGGTATAGATCGGACGAGAAGTATAGCTCACCTTGGAGGCAAGCGGCGCAGAGGCAACCTTTTTGCCCGTGGACGAATCGATCTTGATGAGCTCGTTCTCGGTCGCGATGTACACAAAGCCGTTAGCGATGACAGGCTCGCTGCAGTTGGCATACTGCTGACCAGACTCGGCCTTCCAATCGAAGGCCCACTTAAGACCGGCGGCCTGCGCAGGCGTCTTGGCATCCGTTACGGTCGAACCGTTGCCACTGTTGCCGTAGCCGGCCCACTCGGCATCCCAATCAGGAGCCGTCGCGCTCGGGTCCACGACAATCTTGTCGGGATCGGGCATGGCCGAATCGTCGGTGGTATAGGCAAGCGTAACCTTATCGCCGCTCTTGAGCGTAATCTGATTGGCGCAGAGTAAGGAGGGCTCTCCGTTGATATACAGGTGCCAATATTTATTGGTCGCAGCATCCCAGGCATACGGCTTGTGATCGAACGGCGAATTGATGGAATTGAGGAACCAGTACTCACCACTCTGGGAGCCGTTGTACGTAACGCCCTTGGCCTTCAGGACCGTCTCAATAAGGTTCTGGGCAGTAGAGCCTTCGGGCAAAGAAACATTGCTTGCCGAGCCCCAGCGAGTATTGTTGCCGTTGACATCGGGACCGATAACATCGACAGACCCAAGCACCTGACCGGGGAGGGCATCGGCGTCAGCACCATACATAAAGGTGACGGCATCGCCCTCTTGAAGCTCGTAGGCACCGGCGCCAACGTCGGCGAACTTGCCATTTACGTAGAAGCGCCAATAGCTATTGGTCGCAGCATCCCAGCCATAGGACTTACCATCGAACGGCGAAGTAATGCCGTTGAGGAACCAGCCCCAAGACGATTCGCCAGCATCGAGAGTAAGGCCGGTCTGCTCAAGGAGATCCTTAGCAGTGGAGCCTGCCTTGAGGCTCGTCTGGCCCGTCGAAGCCCAAACCTGTTGCTTGCCGTCCTTGTCCTTACCAAGTACCTGAACGGAAGCATGGACAGAATCGGACGGCAACTGGTCGCCCCAGCCACCGTAGAACCACGTAACGGTATCACCAGCATGAATGGTGACATTGTCTGCCGTGTAGTCGCTCGACTTGCCGTTGATGAACAGCTGCCAATAGGTCGAATAATCGAGCGGCGTACCCAGTTCAACGCCGTTGTACTTAAGGCTCAGAATGAAGGAGCCCGCAGCAACGGCGTCGATGCCATTCGCCTCGAGCGCGACCTTCGTAAGGTCAAGTGCGTTCGAGCCGGACGTCACCACATACTGCGCATTATCGACCCAAGTCTGAGTCTTGCCCTGGGCATCGCGACCAATGACGGTCACATTTGCGGCAACCTGGTCCTTAACGACAGGGGACGAGCTACCAGCCGTATAGGCAAACTCAATCTTCTGCCCCTGGGTGAGCTTGACGCTGCTCGCGCCAACCGAGGAAGACGCGCCGTCGACGAACAGCTGCCAGTAGGCATAAGTCGTCGGATCGTAGGCAAGCGTGCGGCCATCGCTCGGGGATGTGATGCTTTCGAGGTAGAAACCGTATGCCGTGTTCGGTTCGTACTTCGCCTTGAAGCCCGTCTTCTCCTGCAGCTTAATGAAGGCATCCGCAGCCGTCGCGCCCTCGTCGAGCTTGAGCTGCGTAGGTGCCACCCAGGTCTGAGCCTTGCCGTCAGCATCGGTGCCGATAATCGAGAACGAGACCTCGACCTGCTTCTTGGCGACATCGCCGGTTTCTGTCGGGTTCTCTGTCTGAACGGCAGCCGCGGCGGCAGATCCCGCTTGGCCAGCGGATGCCGTCGAAGACTGCTCGCTCGTGGCAGGGCTCTCCCCCGTCGCCGAGCCTTCGTCGCCAGTTGCTGCCTCTGTTATGACTGCACTAGCTGCAGGCGCGCCCTCGGAATCCGAAACCTCGGCGCCGCTCTGCTCAGCGGTACCGCCCGCAAGCGCTGCGTCCTCGCCCGGCGTCGCAGTCTGAGCCACAGCCTCGGCAATGCCCTCGGCGCCCTCGGCCCACAGCTGAGCCGGTGTGGTGCCAAAGGCCATCGCGAAGGCCAGGAATGCCACCAGGCCGCGCTTGGCTACGCCGCGCGCAATTGCGCCACGGCGATGCGAGACGCGCTGGCGCTCGTCCTCAAACATATCCATTTGTCTCCTACTGTCTGTACTTGGAGCGTTGCCTTGAGACTGCCCCACGTCATCGCGCATGTTGCGCTCGAGTTCCCCCATCGGGGTCCCCCTTCCCTCCAGAGCCCTATGCACACCGGCGGCAAAAGCCGCAGCCGCATGCAAGACGGGAGGCGATCCGACTTAACCTTAACGACTCGGGCACGTCGTCCGATCTGCGACGCGAGCATCCCGAGCCAAGAGGAATTACGGTTACTGGTACAGCTGGGGACTTGCACCCCGATTCTCCCAAATGCGCAGGATAACCGCGCATTCGTGCGTCTCCGCACCACCATCTAGGCCATCGATTATTACCGTCAAAATGGTATCACGCAAAAGGGCCTCGCACGCAGGCGAAGCCCAAGGTAAAAGCTATTGTTTGCGATAGGAAAATGCGGTGAAGGCCGCAGCCTCTAGTGCTTGCCGCCGTGACTGTTGAGCCAGATATTGCGGCCCAGCATAAGCGCCAGCACCAGCGCGCTCACGTAGCCAAAGAAGCCGATGACCGGAATGCCAAGGACAACCGGCTCGATGCGCGCGTAGTACACCACCGACGAACCGATAAACAGGCCGGCGATAACGATAGCCATCGACATGCGGTCGATAATCCCACCTAGCTGTCGCAGCGCCTTATCGCTGCTCATGATCTGCGTGTTCACCTTAAGCTGGCCGCGTGTGAGCATGCGCGAAGCCAAGCCCAGATACTCGGCCGCCTCGAGCGAGCCCTTCGCCGCGCGATAACTGCTCGCTGCAAAGTCGCGGCTCATCTCGCGCATGCGGGCGTAGGTGCTCTTCTCGTTTTTGATGTGCGTCTGGATGATCTGGATCATGTTGACGTTAGGCATGTACTCGGTCAACAGGCCCTCGAGCGTCACCATGCCGCGGGCGAACATTGTCACCACGCTCGGCAGCTCAACGTCATTTTTGCGCGCGAGGTTTAACAGCGAGGTCAAAAACTTACCGATATCCAGGTCCTTAAGGTCAAGGCCCGCAAAGTCAGCCACGATAAAGTCCAAATCGGACAAAAAGGCCGAATGATCGAGCTCAGCCGAGTCGCCACGCGTCACGGCGAAGCGCATGAGCGAATCCTTGAGCTTGGGCACGTCGCCCTCGACCACGGCGAAAATCATGTCCTTGACGATACCGCGGTCGTGGCTCGACATGCGTCCGACCATACCCAAGTCGATAAAGTAAACGATGCCGTCCTTGAGGATGATGTTTCCCGCATGCGGGTCAGCATGGAAAAAGCCGTCATCGAGCACCTGCGTCGAGTAGTCCTCGACAATCGCGGCACCGATCTTTTCCAAGTCATAGCCCTCGGCCACCAAGCGTTCAGGATCGGCGATCGAAATGCCGTCGACGTAGTCCATAACCACCACGTGCTCGGTGCACAGGTCCAGATAGGATTTAGGGCACGTCACGCCATGAACGCTCTTATGGAACTCGTAGAAGTCGTTGAGGTTTTTGGCCTCGGCCAAAAAGTTGGTCTCCTCGCGAAACGAGGTCC
>USPT01000056.1 GCA_900556705.1 uncultured Collinsella sp. | reverse complement strand
CCATGCTCGTCGGTTTTGGCTGCACCGTGCCGGCTATCATGTCGACCCGTACGCTCCCATCCGAGCACGACCGCAAGATGACGGTCATGCTCACGCCGTTTATGAGCTGCTCAGCCAAGCTGCCGGTTTACGGCTTGCTGTGCGGGGCGTTTTTCCCGCAGGCGACGGTTCCCGCCATGGTCTCGCTCTATCTGATCGGTATCGTGGTCGGCTGCGTCGCGGCTTTGGTGCTCAACCGCACGGCATTTAAGGGCGACCCGGTGCCGTTTATCATGGAGCTCCCCAATTACCGCCTGCCGAGCGTCAAGACGACGGTGATGCTGGCATGGGATAAGGCCAAGGACTTCATCACCAAGGCCTTTACCATTATCTTTGCCGCTACCGTGGTCATCTGGTTCCTTCAGACGTTCGACATCCGCTTTAACGTGGTCGCCGACCAGTCGCAAAGCCTGCTTGCCGGTCTGGGTAGCATCATCGCGCCGGTGTTGGCCCCGCTCGGCTTTGGCGACTGGCGCGCCTCGACGGCGCTCGTCACGGGGCTCATTGCCAAGGAGAGCGTCATCTCGGCGCTCACGGTGCTTTTGGGCGCAACGTCGCCCGCGGCGCTGTCGACCATGTTTTCGCCGTTTACCGCCTACGTGTTCTTGGTCTTTACGTTGCTGTACCCGCCTTGTGTGGCGGCAATCGGCGCCGTCAAGAGCGAGTTGGGCGCGCGCTATGCCGTGGCTGTATTCGCGTTTCAGGTCGCCGTTGCCTGGATTGTGGCGTTTGTCGTGCATTCGGCGGGCATATTGCTGGGGTTGGCTTAGTTATGAATTGACGGCGCAACCTCTGTGTATCGAATTGTTTTCGGCCCCGCATCTGTACTGACGGATGCGGGGCCGTTGCTATATAATCGCCTCCGCTCAAAACGATTGGAGACGTTATATATGACTCAGACAAGGCAAGACGGCATCACGCTCAAGCAGTGGCTCCCACTCGTCGGACTCACCTGCTGTGCGTTCGTGTTCAACACGTCGGAGTTTATGCCCATCGGCCTTTTGACTGATATCGCCGCGTCGTTCTCGCTCACCGAGGCCCAGGCGGGCATCATGATCTCGGTCTATGCCTGGGGCGTCATGCTGCTGTCGCTGCCGCTCATGGTGTTCGCCTCGCGCTTTGAGTTCAAGCGGATGCTGCTGGGCGTGCTGGCCGTGTTCTCGCTCGGTCAGTTCCTGTCCGCTGTGGCGCCGACCTATCCCATCCTGGTCTGCGCGCGCCTGGTGGTCGCTTGCGCACATGCCGTGTTCTGGTCAGTCGCCTCGATTATGGCCTCGCGCCTGGTCGACACTCGCCACGGCGCGCTCGCCATCAGCATGATCGCTACGGGCTCGTCCATCGCGCAGATCTTTGGCCTGCCGCTCGGTCGCGCCATTGGCTTGGCCGTGGGCTGGCGCATGACGTTTGCCGTGGTCGGGGGCCTCTCAGCCATCGCGGTCGTCTACCAGGCAGCGGTGTTCCCGGCCATGCCGGCGGGTGAGCGCTTTACTGTCAAACAGCTGCCCGAGCTGCTCAAGAACCCGCTCCTCATCGCGCTCTACGCAGTCACGGTCTTCATGGCGACCGGCTATTACGCAAGCTACAGCTATATCGAGCCCTTCCTGGCGCAGGTCGCGCACGTCGATGCGGGCGCCATTACCATGACGCTGACGGCGTTTGGCTGCTCTGGTTTGCTCGGAAGCTGGCTGTTTGGCCGTCTGTTCGATGGGCATCGCTTCCCGTTCTTGGCTATCACGCTCTCCGGCGTGCCGGTGGCCCTGCTGCTCATGGGGCCGGCCGCATCGTCGCTCGTGACAGTGCTTGCCGTCTGCGCGCTGTGGGGTTGCTGCGCCACGGCCTTTAACGTGGCGTTTCAGGCCGAGCTCATCAAGCACACGCCGGCAGATTCGTCGGCCGTCGCCATGTCGATCTTCTCGGGCCTGTTCAACCTCGGTATCGGCACGGGTACCGCGATCGGCGGAGCCGTGGTTTCGGGTCCCGGTATCGCCTGGATCGGCTTTGTGGGCGGGGCGATTGCCGTCGTGGGCGTCATCCTCGCCATCACCGTGCTGTTTCCGGCCATCCGCCGCGCCAAGCCCGTCGCCTAATCACGTCCCCTCATCAGTTGCGGTGGAATAGTTCCTGTTTAAGGCTTCTGAAGGCCCAGACAGGAACTATTCCACCGCAACTTATTTTGGGGGAGAGGATACAAGCTGGGCATACAATGGATGTCGTTGTGTTGAGCTTACCGGGAGGCTGTTATGTGGGCATACGAGACGACGTTCTATCAGATCTATCCGCTGGGCTTTTGCGGGGCTCCGCGCGAAAACGCCGCGCCCGTTGCCGAGGATGAGCTCGCCCAGGCTGCCAACGCCGCGCCCAACCCCGATGCTCCTATCATGAAGGTCGCCCAATGGGCCGACTACATGCAGGAACTCGGCGTTGGCGCTGTGCTTATCAACCCACCGCTCGAATCTGATAGCCACGGCTACGATACACGCAGCCTGCGCCATATCGACCGTCGCCTGGGTGGGGACGCCGACTTTGCCGCCGTATGCGACACGCTGCATGCCCATGGCATCCGCGTGGTGCTCGATGCCGTCTTCAACCACGTCGGCCGCGGTTTTTGGGCCTTCCGCGATGTGCAGGAGCGCAAGTGGGACTCGCCGTACAAGGACTGGTTCCACATTAGCTTTGACGGCGATTCCTGCTATGGCGATGGCTTTTGGTACGAGGGCTGGGAAGGCCATTTTGAGCTTGTGAAGCTCAACCTGCAAAATCCCGCTGTGGTCGATTACCTGCTCGAGTCCGTGCGCCGCTGGGCCGAGGTCTTTGGCGTCGACGGCCTGCGCCTGGACGTTGCCTATATGCTCGACCGCGACTTTATGCGCCGCCTGCACGTCTTTACCCGTGAGCTCAAGCCCGACTTTGTGCTGATCGGCGAGACGCTCCACGGCGACTACAACCAAATCGTCAACGACGAGATGCTCGACTCCTGCACCAACTACGAGTGCTACAAGGGCCTGTACTCCAGCTTTAACTCGGTCAACATGTTCGAGATCGCCCATTCGCTGCACCGCCAGTTTGGCGGCGATCCGTGGTGCATCTACCGCGGCAAACATCTGCTGTCGTTTGTCGACAACCACGATGTGCCGCGCCTGGCAAGTATCCTCACCGACAAGTCGTGTCTGCGTCCCGCCTACGGCATGCTCTTTGGCATGCCGGGCATCCCGTGCGTCTACTATGGCAGCGAGTGGGGAATTGCCGGCGAAAAGGGTGGCCCCGATGGCGACTGGGCGCTGCGACCTGCGCTCAATGAGCCTGCGCCCAACGAGCTGACGGCGTTCATCACGCAGCTTGCGCACCTTCGCTCGGCCGACGACGCGGCTGCCCGTGCTCTCAACTACGGTGCCTATCGCAACGTGGTGATCCAGAACAAGCAGCTGCTGTTCGAGCGCGCCTGTGACGGCGCGACGGTACTCGTGGCGGTGAATGCCGTGGGTGAGCCTTACACCTTTGGCGCCGGCGAGCTCAACGGGTCCTTCGTCGACCTGCTTGCCGACGATGCGCCCACGGTCGAGCTGACGGGTACCCTTGAGCTTGCATCCTACGAGGTGCGCTATCTGTTGAGGGCCTAGGCCATGGCGGCGTCCGACGAAGGCTATCAACATATTGAGCATGGGTTTGAGCCCGTGTTTGACGAGCGCTCGCGCGTTTTGGTGTTGGGGTCGTTTCCCTCGGTGCTCTCGCGTGCCAATGCCTTCTATTACGGCAATCCGCAGAACCGCTTTTGGCGCGTGATGGCCGCGTGCCTTGGTGTGCCCGTGCCGCCCAAAGAGGGCGATCCTTTGGCAAGCGGTGAGCCCGCGACGCTCGATGCCTCGATTGCCGCCAAGCGGGCCATGCTGCTGAACGGCGGCGTGGCCCTGTGGGATGTGGTCGAGAGCTGCGACATCAAGGGCTCAAGCGACGCGAGCATCAAAAACGTCGTTCCGGCGCATGCCGAGCGCATTACCGGCGCAGCTCCTATCGAGGTCGTTGTCTGTAACGGCGGCACGGCAGGGCGGCTCTACAAGCGCTATCTACAAGAGCGCGCTGGGCTGCCGGCCATCGTTCTGCCGTCGACAAGTCCCGCCAATGCGGCGTGGCGCCTGGAACGCCTTGTCGAGCGCTGGCGCGATGCCGTTGATTGGGGCGCTCTGTAATTTAGATATCTGACTGGGCGCGGGTGCCGAGGTGTTTCATGATGGCATGCCAGATCGGTGCGGGCAGCGCGGGCTTGGCGCGCACCATGCCGTCGGCATCGACGCTTTCGGCATTGCCACCGCCAAGCAGCTGCGCATGCTCTATGGAGCAGCCCATGCGCACAGCGCCCACAAGCTTGTCCATGGCTTCCGAAAACGGTCGACGCAAGAGGCCCATGCGTGGGGAGCGGCGAAGCGCCGCTATGCCGCTGCCGGTGCAGACGATGACGCCTCCACACCACGACAGTCCTCGACGCTCGCACGCTTCGTGCAGATGGCCAACGACCGCGTGCGCCTGCTCGGAACTCCTACAGTCGGCTTGAACAACCACATAGACGCGTGTTCCTGCGCCTTCAACACATTCGAGCGCCCGTTCAACGACGGCCATCGCCTCGTCATCGAGCACATCTTCAACAGCGAATACAATGCCGTCCACAACGCTGCCGGCATCATCCGCCTTCAAATCAACCGGGCGGGGGAGCGCGGTGCCAGAAAGCTGAGCATAGGCAGCGATGGCATCCTGCAGGTCCCAGAGCAAAAACTCAAGATCGGCGCTATTGGGAATGCTGATATACGCAATGGTTTGCAACGTTTTTGGTACATCGCCGCGTGCGGTCGTCTCCATGCCACCTCCTTTCCGGTTGGTTTCCGTTTAGGTTACACCGTCTGGTGGCGCTCCGCCGCGCTATCCTAGTGCAACCCTTACGAAAGGAACGCCATGCGTCTGCCCATGAATACCTCGCTTGCCACGCTCAAGCCCTCCGGCATCCGTCGGATCAATGCGCTCGCCGCCCAGCACCCGGGGTGCATCGCGCTTGCGCTTGGCGAGCCCGATTTTCCCACGCCCGATGTGATTAGCGCCGAGGTGACGGCCTCGCTCGACCGCGGCGACACGCACTATCCGCCCAACAACGGCCGTCCCGCCCTGCGCGAGGCACTGTCCAAATATATGGGTGACGCGGGCCTGGCATTTTCCGCCGATGAGGTCATCCTGACCGATGGTGCGACCGAGGCCCTGTCGGCTACGTTTATGGCCATGCTCAACCCCGGCGACGAGGTCATCATCCCCACGCCGGCCTTTGGCCTGTACGAGAGCATCGTCGTGGCCAACCACGCCCAGGCGGTCTTTTTGGATACGGAGCCTGCGCAATTCCAGATTGACGAGGACGCACTACGTGCTTGCGTGACGCCGGCGACCAAGGCCATCGTCATCTGCACGCCCAACAATCCTACGGGCTGCATCCTCAACGCAGCATCGCTCGACGCCGTGGCGCGCGTGGCGGAGCAGGCGGGCATCTACGTAGTCTGCGACGACGTATACAACCGCCTCGTCTATGTGGACGGCTACGAGCGCTTCGCCCAGCGCCATCCGGAGCTACGCGAGCAGACGGTGGTCATCGAGAGCTTCTCCAAGCCCTGGGCCATGACCGGCTGGCGCCTGGGCTGGCTCGCAGCGGCAGCCCCCGTCATCGCCGAGATTGCCAAGGCTCACCAATACTTAGTATCGAGCGCCGTCTCCTTCGAAATGGACGCCGCAGCTCGAGCCCTGACCGTCGACCCCACCCCCATGCTCGAAGTCTACCGAACCCGTCGCGAACGCGTACTCGCAGCCTTAGACGCCATGGGCCTCGACGTAGTTGAACCGGCGGGAGCCTTCTATACCTTCCCGAGCATCAAACAATTCGGCCTAACCAGCGAAGACTTCTGCATCAAAGCCATCAAAGAGGCAAACGTAGCCCTAGTCCCCGGAAACTGCTTCGGAACCGAAGGCCACATCCGCCTAAGCTACTGCGTCTCCGACCAAGATCTGGACGAAGGCCTCAGCCGCCTGTCCAACTTCGTTTCAACCCTGTAGCCCAACGGGACCCAAAATCATCAGCCCACCGACCCAAGCATTATGAGTGGGGCGCGTCGCTCAACGGACACGAGGATTCGCAGCAAAGGCAACGTAGCTCCGGCCGGGAGGGGCAGGGCGAGTTTTCCGTAGATTCCGCACGAGCCGAAGGCCACTTAATGTGGCCTTCGTGCGAGCCCAGGACTTGACCGAGCGGAAAACTCGCCCTGCCCCTCCCGGTCGGAGCGTATGCAGGGTTTGTGTACGAATCCTCGTGTCCGTTGACCGACGCCGGGGTCCCCGCCATAATATTTTCTGTTCACGCACGAATCCGCTGCCAGAGACAGCCGGTGCAAACGGGCATCGCCCGCG
>USPT01000055.1 GCA_900556705.1 uncultured Collinsella sp. | reverse complement strand
TCCTCGTCAAAGGCCGAGTCGCATTCAAACGAGAGGACATCGGTGGTGCGGTCGAAACCGCGCCACTCGTGGTTGAGCTCGTGCATCTCGTCCTCGTCGACATACGAAAGGGAAATCTCGACTTCACGCTCAACGCCTTCGGCGGCAAGCACGACCTCGCAGATGTGTTCTACCTCCTGCGCGTCGAGCAGCGTATCGAGCTCGGCATCGTTGCTGATCAATACACCCAACGGGACTCCTTTCGGTCGCGCGGGCGCTGCTCGCGCACGTCATCATAAGCATCATATGCCTCGACGATACGTCCCACCAGGGCATGGCGCACCACGTCGGCACGCTCGAGGTGAGAAAATGCGACATCGTCGACACGGCCCAAAATCTTCTCGACATCCGCCAAGCCACCACGACGGCCCACCAGGTCACGCTGGCTCAGGTCGCCGGTAATCACAAACTTGGAGTTAAAGCCCAGGCGCGTCAGAAACATCTTCATCTGCTCGGGCGTGGTATTTTGGGCCTCGTCGAGCACCACGAAGGCGTCGCTCAGCGTGCGGCCGCGCATGTAGGCAAGCGGGGCGATCTCGATCACGCCGCGCTCCATGAGCTCATCGGTGCGCTCGCGATCCATCATGCAAAATAGGGCGTCGTAGAGCGGGCGCATGTACGGATCGATCTTTTCCTCGAGGGTGCCGGGCAAAAAGCCCAGGTTCTCCCCCGCCTCGACAACCGGACGCGTCAAGATCAGACGGCCCACCTCGTGACGCTTGAGTGCGGCAACAGCGAGCGCCATGGCCAGATAGGTCTTACCGGTACCGGCAGGACCCAAGCCAAACGTGATGGTATTTGAGCGGATGGCATCCACATAGCGCTTTTGACCGAGCGTCTTGGGGCGAATGACGCGACCGCGATACGAAAGCAGCACGTCATCGCGAAGCGACGTAGCCTCGTGCTCACCGTCGCGCAAGACGGCCAGGCAGCGAGAGACATCGTCGGCAGAAAGCGTGCGCCCGGAAGCAGCCTCACGAAAGGCATGTTCGAAAAAACGCGCGACCAGTTCGACCTCGTCCGGGTCACCGCTCACGGCGATGCTGTCGCCACGGGCGACCACGTGGGCGCGAACTGAGCTCTCCAGCGCACGAAGGACGCCGTCGCCGGCACCCAAAACGCGCGAGGGGTCAATACCCTCGGGAACGGTAAGTCTAATCTTCGAGGCTTCCATGAACCTCCCTGCGTGCATGGACCAAGCCGGAATCATCGACTCCGATGATAGCAACATCGAGCAGGCACGGGCCTGTAAGTCCACAGGTATCGTCAAGACGGGCATGATGGAACGAGCCAAGCGTCAGGTTGTCACCATACTCGAGCACGGCACGCTCGACCGTGCCCACGCGACGACGAGCGTCGGCAATAGCGAGCTCCTGTGCGGCGGCCCGCATACGGCGGCTGCGCTCGGCCATAACCTCGGGTGGCACCTGGTCGGGCATGTCGGCAGCAAGGGTACCGGGACGCTTGCTGTAGCGGAACACGTGCATACGCGAGAAACCCACACGGCGGCACAGCGCCAGCGACTCCTCGAACTCCTCGTCCGTCTCACCAGGAAAACCGACGATGACATCGCACGAAAGGGACGCCTGGGGCAAGTTGGCGCGAATCATACGCACCGTGTCCTCAAAGGCCTCGGCGCTATAGGGACGGCCCATGCGATGCAGGGTCGCCGTGCAGCCGGACTGCACGGGCAGGTGCAAAAACGGGGCGATACGCTGCGGGTAGCGCGCCATAACCTTAAGCAGGCGCTCGGAGATATCCATGGGCTCGACCGAGGAAATGCGCACATGCGGAATAGACGTGCGCTCCATGATGGCCTCGAGCAGCTCATCGATTTCGACGTGCTCGTCGGTCGCGCTCTTGCCATCGTAGGCACCCAGGTTCACACCGGTCAGCACCACCTCGGGCACGCCGGCCTCCTGGGCCTCGCGAACTTGCTCGAGCACGGACTCGACGGGCACGGAGCGCTCGGGGCCGCGCGCCTTCCACACAATGCAATAGGTGCAGCGATGGTTGCAGCCATCCTGAATCTTCACGCCCAGGCGAGAGCGACCGAGCGCATCGACCACCTCGCCATCGCTGCAGGCGGGAACGCTATCGGACTCAACACCCAGCACCTCGCAAACACGTTCGGCGACATCTATCTTGGACGGCTCGGCAATCACGCGATCCGAAAGCTCCGACAGCTCCTCGGGATGCAAATTGACCACGCATCCGGTCACGACCACATAGGGCTCGTTTGGATGGGCCAGCGCATGACGGACGGCCTTACGGGTCTTAGCCTCGGCCTCGCCCGTAACGGCACAAGTGTTAATGACGATCAGATCGGCATCCTGGGGCTCCACAATAGCAAAGCCCAAGCGCATAAGATCGGCAGTGATACGGTCAGACTCAACCCGGTTGACACGGCAGCCGAGGTTGACGACGGAAATATGGGGTGCGAGCACGCGGGCTCCTTAATCGAGGATATCGTCGAGGGCACTCTTGATACGGTCGGTCACCGACTTCTTACCAGAAGCGACGTCATCGCCCATCTCATCGGCAAAAGCACGGAGCAGCTCGCGCTGCTTATTGGAAAGATTGGTGGGAACGACCACGCGCAGTTGCACGATCAGGCGGCCACGCGAACCGCCACCGCCAATGCGCGGCATGCCGTAATTATTGACGCTCACGGTGTCGCCGTACTGGGCGCCGGCGGGAACCGTCACCTTAACGACCTCGTCGGGCATAATGCCCTCGACCTCAATCTCGCAGCCGAGCGCAGCCTGCGCAATCGAGATATCGCTCACCAGGTACAGGTCATCACCGTTGCGCTTAAAGCGCTCATGGTCGGCGACGCGCACGTTGACAATCAGGTCGCCCGAAGGCTCGCCGCGAAGGCCGGCCTCGCCAAAGCCGCTCACACGAAGCTGGCGACCGGTCGAAACGCCGGCGGGAATATCGATGTCGATCTTTTCGTGCGAAGGCGTGCGGCCTTGACCGTCGCAGGTCTCGCAGGGATGATCGATAACCGTGCCCTCGCCATGGCAGTCGGGGCAAGGCGAGGAAGACTGAACCTGGCCCAAAAACGATCGCTGAACCGTCGTGACGTAGCCCGTACCGTGGCAGCGGCCGCACTGCTTTTCCTGTGCGCCCTCTGCCCTACCGGTGCCATTGCAGTCCTCGCAAGGAGCAAGGCGGTCATAGCTGATTGTCTTTTTGCAGCCGAGCGCCGCCTCCTCGAGCGTCACCGAAAGCGAGATGGCCATATCACGTCCGCGACGACGCTCACGACGGCTGCGGGCGCCACCGCCGGCACCGCCGCCAAAGAACGACGAGAACAAGTCGTCCATGCCCATGCCACCAAAGATATCGTTGATATCGACGTAGCCGGAGCCACCGGGGCCGTCGGCAGTGCCGTAACGGTCGTAGTTAGCACGCTTCTGCTCATCGGAAAGAACGGAATATGCCTCGTTGAGCTCTTTGAACTTAGCCTCGGCCTCGGGGTCGTCCGAAACGTCCGGGTGTACGGTACGGGCCTT
This sequence comes from uncultured Collinsella sp., assembly GCA_900556705.1. GTDB lineage: Bacteria > Actinomycetota > Coriobacteriia > Coriobacteriales > Coriobacteriaceae > Collinsella. The sequence goes on along the minus strand of USPT01000055.1, from coordinate 2,939 downwards.
CTTTAGAAACGCGCGCTTAATCGTCCGCGCGTCGGCATCCTTGTCGACGCCAAGCACCTCGTAGTAATCCCTATTTTCCGACACGACCGAATCCTTCCGACTTTCATTATTGTCACAGTGCGTCCTATACCCAAGCTGGGCCGGCCGCAAACAGAGGGTTTGATGTTATTGCATTGCGTAGGGCGAAAGCATGGCACGTTGCGAGCAGCTCGCAAACCAAACCGACACGAGCGCAAACATAAATCCGTTGGCAAAACCGTTGGCAAACTGCATCGCGCCGCGCTTCCACCACAGCAGGCTGCGGTGCAGCACGCCGTCCGAGAGCACCATGAACAGGCCCATGGCAAACGGAATAAAGCACATCACGGCAAAGGCCGAGAACACGCCCGAGATGGCCGATAGCACCAAAAACGGCGCCACGATGCCCATCAGGTAAAAACCGGTACGGGCCTTGCCTTCCAGGCGCTCGGCCTCAACATGGGCCCGACCGACCAGATCACCGCCAGAGGCGCCGTTGGTGCCGGCGTGACCCATGCCGCCAATACGGACCTCGTCGCCATCGTGCGTGCCGGCGGGAAACTCAATCGTCTGCTCGGAGGTCACACGGGTTCGCCCGCTGCCGCCGCAATCGGGACAGGGGTCGGCGACGACCTTACCGGAGCCACCGCACTCAGGGCAGACAGACTGGAACGTGCCGGCACCAAACAGAAAGGACAGGTCGACATCGATGTGGCCGCGACCGCCGCAGCTCGGACAGGTATGTGCATGCTCGGACGAAACAGAGCCCGAACCGCCGCAGTGACCACAGGTATCGAAGCGCGTATAGCGGACGGTCTTGCGGGCACCGCCCTTGGCCTCCTTGGCGTCGAGCTTAATATCGACGACCACGTTGGCGCCGTTCTCGGGATTATAGGCAGCCTGCCCGCGACGCGGCTGACCCCAGGCGCCACCAAAGGGAAAGCCGCCCTCAAAGGGATTGCCGTAGCCCGCGCTGCCGGCGTAACCGCCGCCATAGGGCGAAGCCGTGGGAGCGCCGGCAAAGGGATTGCCCGAGCGCATGGCGTCGTAGCGCGCACGCTTCTGCTCGTCCGAAAGCACAGCATAGGCCTCGGAAACCTCTTTGAACTTTTCCTCGGCATCCGGTTCTTTGTTGACGTCCGGATGGAGCTTGCGGGCCTTTTGCTGGAAGGCTTTCTGTATATCACGCGAGGTGGCGTCCTTGGAGACACCCAAAATCTCGTAGTAATCTTTTTCGTTCATCGTCGCCATGCGCGGCAACCTCCTGCTCACAGCAGCGTATATATTGCGGTAATTCTACCCGAGCGGCCTAGGCTAGACCCCAAAACAGCTCGAACAGCACATTTCCATCGAGCCAGCCCAAGTGAGTGGGCGCTAAACGAGCACGGACGCGACCTGCGATAACGTCTTTCGAGGTGACGCGCCCCGCATGTCCTTCAATATGATCGGGCACCCAGGTGGCAAGGCCCAACTCGACCGCACGGTCGCAGGCCGCCGCCAACTCATCTGCAGCGATCACGCTTGCCGAGCGAACCAACAGATCGGGCCCAATGCCACGCGTCATGCGACAGGCAAGCATCAAATCCTCGGCCGCCGCCTCGCGCTGCGACAGATACTCGGCATCAAACGTCGTCGCGGCATCGTCGCGTTGCACCAAGCGCACGCGATACGCATCGCCGCGAGCAAGCACGTCGGGAAACAGCCCGGCCAAGCGATCGAAATCCTCGGCGTCGAGCATACCGGCGGCAGAGCGGCCCAAACCCAGATAGCCCTGTCCGGTCCAATAGGCAATGTTGTGGGCGCACTCATGGCCGTCGAGCGCGTAGCTTGCCACCTCATACGGGTGATAGCCGGCCGCATTCAGGCGCTCACGCGCCGCATCCATGCATGCAGCCTGAAAATCCTCGTCGGGCTCGAGCGACTCGTCGCGACACGCCATGCGATAGAGCGGCGTGCCCTCCTCGAGCGTGAGCGGGTACACCGACACATGATGCGGCGCCGCCGCCAACACGCCATCGAGTGTGCGCTGCCAGCTTAGGTCGGTCTGCCCGGGAAGGCCGCACATCAGGTCGCATGACACGACAAGCCCAGCGTCCTTGACCGTCGTGATGGCAGCGAGCGCCCGATCGGCATCGTGAATGCGGCCGATGGCGGTAAGTTCGGCGTTATCGAGCGTTTGCACGCCCAGAGAGACGCGCGTGACACCCACCCCGGCAAGCGCAGTGGCAAGCTCTGCGGTCAGCGATTCGGGATTGGCCTCGCAGGTAAACTCAACAGGCTTGCACCACGCAGAGATACGCCGGGCAAATTCTACCAAACGCTCCCCCGCCAGCGACGGCGTGCCGCCGCCAACATAGACGGTGCGGATCTGTGCAAGCGCGCCTGCGTCGCCAAAAGCATCGAGGCGCGCATACAACTGCTCAAAATAGGTATCGAGCGCAACGCTCATGTTGCACGGAGCAAAACTGCGTGAGTCAAAGTCACAGTACCGGCATTTTTGGGCGCAAAACGGCACATGCACGTACAGCGCGGTAACGGCCACCGTTAGGCCTCCAACGGATGAGCGGGCACCGACTCGCCGGCGGCAAGTGCGGCCTCACAGGCCACCACATCGTGCTCGATATCATCGACCAGTGCCATGAACTCCTCGTATGTGGAGCAACGCACCACCTGAGCGCGCCAGGCGGCAGCATGGGGCATGCCCTTTAGATACCAGCTTGCGTACGTGCGGGCACGCGACATGAGCGGCAACAGCTCGTGCGTGAGCGTCAGGTGCTCGCGCAGGGCATCCAGGCGCTCAACCGAGGAGCGAGAAGGAACCGGCGTGCCATCGAGTGCAAGGGCTCGGGCATCGCCGAACACCCATGGATTGCCGTAGATGCCGCGCGCGATAAACACCGCGCTGGCACCCGAGCTTTGCA
>USPT01000054.1 GCA_900556705.1 uncultured Collinsella sp. | reverse complement strand
GAGACGAACAGGATTGCTCTTTCCGAAGAATCTAAATCTGTAACACGTAGCCCGCTTTTGACCGTCTACCTGTTACAAATCGAGACAAACGGAGTAGGACCTAACCCCGTATGTCCCTAACAGTCGAGCGTTCGACCAGCGTACTCGGCACATGAATCGCCTCGATAGACGAACTCTCTCCAATCGCCGCCTCAAACGCAAGCTTACCGACACCGCGCAAATCAAATCGCAGCGTCGTCAGCCGATTGTGAGGAACAAGTCCCTCGAGTGCGTCGTCGATACCAACCACGCTCACGTCGTCGGGCACGGACAGGCCCGCGTTCTCGAGCGCGGCGATAACGCCCAGCGCCATCTGGTCATTTGCCGCAAGCACGGCAGTCGGCGCCTGCGACCCGCCGGCAAGCACCTCGGCCGCAATCCGCTCGCCCATGGCGTACCCACTGTCCGCACTCCAATCGCCACGCAGCATCGGAGCGGCATCGACATGAGCACGACCCAGCGTATCGCGCCAACCGGCCTCACGAAAACGCGAGGAAATCGAGTTTTCCGGACCCGCCACAAACCGCATATTCGAGTGACCATGTTCCAGCAGATAATTGGTCAACAGCTCGCACGAACCATACTGGTCGGAGTCGATCGTCGTGCAGCGCGGATGCGCATACATGGACAGGATGACCGTTCGCACTCCCGGCTGGGGAACAAACTCCTCAAAATCGGGAGCCATGCGGTTCATGTTGAGAATCATGCCGTCGACGGGTCGCTCGACCATGCGGCGCGAGGCATCGGCAAGTGTATAGGGCTTGTCGCCGCCCATCTCGATCATAGTGACGGCAAAATCGTGCTCGCGCGCCGCTTGCATGATACCCTCGAGCGTCGCCAGGTTACCGACACGTGTGATGTTGTACATGCACAGGCCAATAGAACGATACGACCCGCCGCGCAACGCCGCTCCAGCAAAATTGGGACGAAAGCCCAGCTCTTCCATGGCGGCCAGCACACGCTTGCGCGTCTTTTCCGTCACGTTGGGCATACCGTTGACCACGCGAGACACAGTCTGGCGGCTCACGCCAGCGAGCGCCGCAACCTCTGCCGCGCTCGCCGAATGACCATTCCTTGTCTGCTGAGCCATGCCTTCCACGCTAACCTGCTTCCCAACTATTCCCCGCGCCCATGGCGCATCGTACATACATCGATAACGTGCTCATGATACCCGAGCCATATACCACAACATGAAAACTTCTGTCAATCAAAACCGCTTACCGAACAAATACAACCGTTCGCGGCTGTTTGAAGTTGTTTTGTTTCTATACATCCCAGCCGGATGTTAACGTGCTCATTGTCAAATGTTCACGTGCTCATTTTGGTTCTAATCATTTTAAGATAGTGTTTATCGGGCTTTTTCACCGCTGAACGCTAACCAGGGAGCCTCCTGAGCGCAAACGCACAATATCGAACAGCGAGACGAGAGGGTGTATGCATATGTCTTTGCTAAACCGCGTACAGCAGCTGCCGAAGGGCTTTGTTTGGGGCGCCGCAACCGCCGCGTACCAAACGGAAGGTTCCACGAAGGTGGCAGGCAAGGGTAAGACCATGTGGGACGATTACCTTGTCGCCCAGGGTCGCTTTTTGCCCGACCCGGCCAGTGATTTCTACAACCGCTACGAGGAGGATATCCGCCTTTCTGCCGAGCATGGACTCAACGCCATCCGTGTGTCCATCGCCTGGACCCGCATCTTCCCCAACGGCGACGATGCCGAGCCCCTCGCCGAGGGCGTTAAGCACTACCACGAGCTGTTCGCCTGCTGCAAAAAGTATGGCGTCGAGCCCTATGTGTCCCTGCATCACTTTGACTCCCCCGCCGCCCTGTTCAACCAGGGCGACTGGCTCAACCGCAAGACCGTCGACGCCTATGTGCGCTATGCCGAGTTCTGCTTCCGCGAGTTCCGCGAGGTCAAGAATTGGTTCACCATCAACGAGCTCATCAGCCTCTCGCACTCCCAATACATCCAAGGCAACTTCCCGCCCAACCATCACTTTGATGTGACGAGCGGCATCCAGAGCCAGCACAACGAGCTCGTTGCCCACGCCCGCGCCGTCAACCTGTATAAGGATCTTGACGAGACCGAGCACCTGGGCGGACGCATTGGCATGGTCAACGTCCTGACGCCGGCATATCCTGCCACAGACTCGCCCGCCGACCAGCACGCCGCCGACCTGTACAACGCCTTCTACACCGACTTCATCATGGACGGCGCCTTCCTGGGTCACTACTCCGCGCGCACCCTCTCACTCATCAACGAGATTCTGCGTGCCAACAACGCCACGCTTACGGTTGAGGACAGCGACATGGAGGAGCTCGCCAAGGCGGCGCCCCGCAACGATATGTTCGGCCTCAACTACTATCAGTCGGCGTTTATCGCCGCCTACGATGGCGAGTCCACCAACAGCTTTAACGGCACCGGAGACAAGGGCACCTCGTGCTTTAAGTTTAAGGGCGTCGGGCAGCAGGTCGATATGCCGGGTATCCCCACCACCGACTGGGATTGGCTCATCTACCCGCAAGGCCTCTACGACACGCTCAAGCACATCAGCGCCACCTATCCCAACCTCCCCGTCATCTATATCACCGAAAACGGCCTGGGCCACAAGGACCCCGAGCCCGACGCAAACGGCATCGTCGCCGATCCCGAGCGCATCGACTTTGTCGACCAGCACATGGAGAAGGTGCTCCGGGCGCGCGCCGAGGGCGTCGACGTCCAGGGCTACTTTATCTGGAGCCTGCAGGACCAGTTCTCGTGGGCCAACGGCTATAACAAGCGCTACGGCCTGTTCTACATCGACTTCGACACGCAAAAACGCTACATCAAGCAGTCGGCACTCTGGTACAAGGAGCTCGCCGACACTATGGCGGACGCGCAGTAGCGCATCGCCTCGCTTTCCCCCGAGAGGGGAGCGGCCCTATGCGATACAAACCCAGCCGCTCCCCTCTCTCCCCCTGGGACCGACCCCGCCTGCACCCGGGCTTTTAGCAAGCGGGAGACCATATAGGTTTTCAACGTCCATGCCATTAAGATTTCATGCAAAGAGGAGCGTGAACTATGGAATCGATCGTTAAGTTCTTGGAGAAAGGTCAGCCGTACTTCGACAAGGTCTCTAAGAACATCTACCTTCAGGCCATTAAAGACGGCTTTTTGGCAGCAATGCCCATCATCCTGTCTTCTTCTGTCTTCCTGCTTATTTCGACCCTGCCGGGCGTTGTCGCCACGGTCGGCGGCTTTACGCTGCCCGACTGGTGGAACGTCGACGTCGTGAACTTCTGCAACAAGGTTTACAACTTCACGATGGGCGTCGTGGGCATCATGGTCGCCGGCACCACCGCAAGCGCGCTGACCGGCTCCAAGAACCGCCGCATGCCTGCCGGCAAGGCCATCAACGCCACGAGCACCATGGTCGCCGCCATGTGCGCTATGCTCATCTTGGCCGTTACCCAGACGAGTGCCAAGATCGACGGCGCCGATGTCTCGGTGTTCTTTACCGACAACATGGGCACCAAGGGCCTACTGAGCTCCTTTGTCGCCGCATTTGCCACGGTCAACATCTATGCCTTCTGCATTAAGCGAGACATCACCATCAAGCTGCCCAAAGAAGTCCCCGGCGCCATCGCCCAGAACTTCCGCGACATCTTCGCCTTCAGCTTCTCCATCCTGTTTGTCGCCGTCATCGACGTTATCTGCCGCACCTGCTTGGCCGTCCCGTTTGCCAACGTCATCTCCACGCTGGTGAGCCCGCTGTTCGCCGCTGCCGATTCCTACGCCGGCCTCGCCCTCATCTGGTTCATGATCCCGCTGTTCTGGTTCATGGGCATCCACGGCCCCTCGGTCGTTAAGCCTGCCCTCAACGCCGCGCTGTTTGGCAACATCACCACCAACCTCGCCACGCTGCAGGCCGGCGGTCACCCCGCCCTCGCCCTGACCGAGAACTTCGGTAACTACATCGGCGAACTCGGCGGCACCGGCGCCACGTTCATTGTCCCGATCATCTTCCTGCTCTTTATGCGCTCCAAGCAGCTCAAGGCCGTCGGCAAAGCCTCTGTCGTACCCGTGATGTTCGCCGTCAACGAGCCGCTGCTGTTCGCCGCGCCCATCATCCTCAACCCGTACTTCCTGATCCCGTTCCTGTTTGCCCCCGTGGCCAACGTCCTCATTGGTAAGTTCTTCATCGACTTTTTGGGCATGAACGGCTTTATCTATGCCATGCCGTGGGCACTCCCCGGACCGATCGGCACCTTCATCGACACCAACTTCCAGCCGATCTCTCTGGTCCTGGTTGTCGTCCTGCTGGTCGTTGACTTCTTGATCTACTACCCGTTCTGCAAGGCCTACGACAACGTCCTGTGCAAGCAGGAGGCCGAGACCCTGGCCAAAGAAGAGGCCGAGGAGACCAAGGCCGTCAAGACCGCTGCCGCCCCCGCCGTTGAGGCTCCTGTTGTCGAGACCGCTTCTGCCACCGAGGCCTCCGCAGCTCCGTCCGCCCTTAAGGGCAAGGATCTGAGGGTTCTGGTTCTGTGCGCTGGCGCCGGCACCTCTGCACTGCTCGCCAACGCGCTTAAGGAAGGCGCCGACGAGCTGGGCATCGACATTACCGCCAACGCCGGTGCCTACGGCAGCCACTACGCCATCATGGACCAGTACAACGTCATCGTCCTGGCTCCGCAGGTTCGCACCTATTACAACGAGATGAAGGCCGACACCGACCGCCTGGGCATCACGCTGCTGTCGCCCAAGGGCAAACAGTACATCGACCTCACTAAGGATCCCAAGGGTGCCGTCGCCTGGATCGAGGAAAACCTCGAGGCATAAGACGCTGACACCACCTGCCGCTCGCAGACAATAAATGGCCCGTGCATCGATGTGTGATGCGCGGGCCATTTTGTTTAGACCGCACCCGTCCTCCTGTTCATCTCAATCTGTAACATCTAGCCGAGTTTTTCGGTCCAAGCTGTTACAGATTTAGACGAACGGGCGGCCCGGGCCGAACAATCTCGATTTGTAACATGTAGACCACTTTTGACCGTCTAGTTGTTACAGATCGAGACAAACGGAATAAGCTGGACCGAATTGTCTAAATCTGTAACATCTAGCTGAGATTTTCGGCCCTACCTATTACAGATTTAGACGAACAGGCCGAGCACGTCTACGCCCGCAGGTCCTTTACGCTGGAACGCTCGACCAACACGCCCGACACAAGCGTGCGGCTTCTGGAGCTCGGGGCTTCTAGGCCCGCGACGACCTCGTTGAGCGCACGGACGCCCAGCTCGCGGTGGCGAAACTTCACCGACGTCAGAATCGAGTTGGGAATCGTCTTGTAGAGCTCATCGTCGAAGCCGATCACGGACACGTCGTCGGGCACACTGAGCCCTTTGTCACGTAAAGCCATCATCACGCCGTTTGCCATGCAGTCGTTAGCCGCGAGGACCGCCGTGCAATCGGGTTTATCGGCAAGCACAAGGCCCGCAGCATAGCCACTATCCGCATTCCAATCGCCTTGCAGAGGCTCGGGCGGCTCAATGCCACGCGCCTCGAGTGCCGCACGCCAACCTTTCATGCGACACTGGCTCGACAGCGCCTCTTTCTTACCAGAGACGAAGTACACATTCTTGTGTCCGCGATTCAAGAAGTACTCGCACGCCATGCGCGCGCCACCCTCTTGATCGTCACTAACGGTAGAGCAGGCAGGATGCTCCATCGGCGTGATAATCACCGTCTTGAGGTCCTTCGGTGCCTCAAAGGTATCAAAGTCATCGACCATCTGACGCAGGTTGAAGATCATGCCATCAACAGGCAGCTGCGACATCCTGCGCGCCGCTTCGGCAAGGGTCATCTTCTCCCCCGCGCGCTTCTTAATCATCGTGAGCGCAAAGCCTCGCTCTGCGGCGGCATCGGCGATACCGTCAATCATGTCCACGTTGCCGCCCGACAAGTGGAACAGCACCACGCCGATGCACCCGTAACGGCCCAACTTGAGTGAACGCGCGGCAAAGTTCGCCCGGAACCCAAGCGCTTCCATGGCAGCATGGACCCTATCGCGTGTCGACTCTCGCACGCTATCGGGCTCGTTGATCACACGCGAAACCGTCTTGAGAGAAACGCCCGCGGCAATCGCCACGTCGTTCATCGAGACATTTTTCTTGTCCATCGTTGCCACTACTTCTCCAGTCGGTTTTGCATCGCTTGTTTTTTGCGTTCTAGCATACACTACCTGCCCGACTGACAAATCAGCCGTTTATCGGACAATATCGACCGTTCACCCGTAAATCCTTGTTGCTCTTCCAGAAATGTCTTACGTTGTCATTAACGAAATGACAACGTTGTCATTTCGCAATGCCTTCCTTAAGCAGGAAGGTTTCCGGGCAGTCCTGACCATCCATCGACGACCAGTTCCATCCACATGCATCGCGCATCAAGTAGCAAAGGAGCTCTATGGACGCCATCGTAAAGATGCTCGAAAAGCATCAACCGTTCTT
>USPT01000053.1 GCA_900556705.1 uncultured Collinsella sp. | reverse complement strand
AGCGCTGCTGCTGGCCGCCCGAGACCTGGCGCGGGAACTTGTTGCGGTGCTCGTAAAGGCCCAGCGAACGCAGCAGCTCGTCGATGTTGAGCGGGTTTTTGGACAGGTGCGCCGTGACCTCGATGTTCTCCTTGATGGTGAGATCAGGCACCAGGTTGTAGAACTGGAAGACAAAACCCAGCTCACGGCGGCGATACTCGCCCAAGTCGGTAGGCTTGAGCACCGTGAGGTCGCAGCCGTCCACCATGATGGAGCCGCCGTCGGCATCCTCCAGGCCGCCGATCAGGTTAAGAAACGTCGACTTGCCCGAACCCGAAGGCCCCAGCATGACGCAGATCTCTCCGCGGTTGATGGACGTGTCGATGCCGTCGAGCACCGTCAGGCGTGCATCTCCATCGCCGTAGTGCTTTTTGAGATCCTTAACCTGGACGTAGGCCTCCCGCGTTGCCATGGTATCCCCCATTGTTAGCCTTGTACTACTTTATGAACATAATAGTAAACCTTGGCGAACTATTTTTGGGCGAGGCCTGGATTTTATTTCAGACTAGTCGTTCGGGACGTTCTTAAATGACCAGTCACAAGGGACGCTCTTTCGCCACCCGGCAGTTGGGGACGCTCCTTATCTGCCCCCGATGGCTAGTCATTTAAGTCTGTCCCCAATGAATACTTTTGGTCGTTTAAGTCTGTCCCCAATGAGTAGGTGTCTAGGCGTGGGATTTGTTGTGGGCGAGGGCTAGGCCTACGGCGGCAATGGCGGCGGCGAAGAGCACGGTGACGCCCAGGTCGCAGGCGATGTCGCCCAACACGGTGGACGTCAGATCAGAAGCGAGCGCCTTGCCAATCGCGTCGTTCACCCAATACGTCGGCACAAAGTGCGCCACCGTCTGCACGGCCGAGCCCATCAGCGACAGCGGCATCCAAGCGCCGCCCAAAAACGTCATGAGCATGCCGAGTAAGTTGCCCACGCCGTTGAGCAGCTCCTCGCGCGCACCCAGGCTCGAAAGCGCAAAGCCAACGGCCAGCGGCGTGCACGCCAGCGCAAACGTCGCCGCCAGCGCCAGGCACACACGGCCCACGCCGACCTCGGCAACCGCGCCGGCAAAGCCCACGACGCCCATCATGCTCGACACGAGCCAAATGCAGACGGTGAGCACGGCGGCGGCCACGAACACGGCGAGCGAACGCTGGCGCTCGGAGACCGGGCCGGCCTCCATGCGGCGCACGCGCTCGGGCTCGTTCATGCCCGAGAACACCAGCCCCACCGACACGATGACCGATGAGATAATCGCGTACGCACCAAAGTTAAAGTACGACTTGAGCGTGGCGGCGGCAGTCGAGTAGACCTTGACCTGCTCGATCTCGACCTCGGCACGCTTCGCGGCGGCATGCTCGGCCGCCTTGGCAACATCGCCGTTGGAGGCAGCGGGCTCAAGTGCGGCCGCAGCGCCCGCGAGCGAGATCCACCGTGAGGCCTCGGCGGACGAAAGCGCCGCCGCCATGGTGCCGGCACCGTAGGTCACATCGAGCTTGGGCAGGTCCTCCCCCGTACGGGCAGCCGCGATCAGGTCGTCCTCAAACCCCTCCAGGATAAAAAACACGCAGTCGGCGCTGCCCTTGGCGCTATTGCTCTTGGAGAGCGCATCCGCAAGGTCGTACGTGTCGTCACCAACGCCCGTGACCAGGTCAAAGCGTGAGCTCAGATGCTTGGTAAGCGCCCGCGAAAGGTCGCTATTGTCGCGGTCGACCACAATCACGTTGGTGTCGTAGGGCTTGTACTCGGTAAGCTGCGACGAGTTCCAGCTCACCGAGGCCGCGATGAATACGCCCATGAGCGAGATGAACACCGTATAGATGAGCAGGTAGAACGGGTGCGCCAGCGCCATGCGAAGCGCGGTCTTAAAGGTGCTCATAGCGGCTCCTTCCAAAGATCAGCGTAGCGGCGGCGACAAACACCAGCGCCATAAGGACCAGCGCGCCAGCGCGAACGGCAAACGGCCCCAGGTCCTCAAAGAAATACAGGCGATTGAACATGTCGCAGATGAGCTTGACGGGGTTGAGCCAGCACTCGGCCGGGCAGGCGCGGGCGACGTCGTCGGCAAGCGCCATCGCCGGCTCGCCGTAGAGGCCGGCGAACAGGGCGCACGTGGTGGCAAAGCCCGTGAGGATGCCCGACTTGGACGCCTTGCCACCCTTAACGGGAAGCGTGCCCACAAAGAGCCCCAGGCCCGTGGCGGCTAGCGCGGATGCAGCACCGCCCAGCAGGCACAGCCCCTCGCGCCCGCCAAAGTCGACGCCAACGACTAGGCGCACGTAGCCAATCGCAACCGCCATCGAGGCAAAGGAAACCAGCCACGAGCCGACAAAGATGCCGGCTAGCGACGCCGTCTTGGAAAGGCCACCCACGCAGCGGCGCGCGCCAAGGCCCGACAGATTGGGCTGCAGGTCGACGACGCTCAAAGCGGCAAACTCGGCAGACATCATCGCGACCAGGCCAAAGAGCGCGTAGTAGTAAATGGTCGTGCCGTCGGGCGTGGTGCGCGTCAGGCTTACGCGGCGGGTGCCGCCCTCGAGCGACAGGGCGCGCGCAACCGCCTCTTGGTCGGCGAGCGCCGCCGGGTTGTCCTGGGCAATCTGGGACATGAGCTCGGCATTTTGTGTATACGAGCTTGCCACCGTCTCCAGGATGCTGCGATCGGTGAGCACCGATGATGCGCGCGAGCTGTCGTAGCTCGATAGCAGCGTGAGCTTGGGCGTGCCCGCAGCGTCGACCGTATAGATACCCGCGACCTCACCGGCCTTGAGCGCACGGTTCGCATCGGCTGCGTCGTCGAGCTCGTGGATCTCGAGCAGCTGGTCGTCGCCTTCCTTGGCAAGCGACGTCGCCACATCCTTAAAGGTCGAAGCGTCCCAGACCTTGTCCGCCACGACGGCAACCGGCACCGGGTCGACCGTGCCGTCGGAGCTCAGGTTCGCAAACATAAACATGAACATCGTGGAAAGCGCGATGGGAAAGAGGGCGCCCCAGACCCACGTGCTCGGCCGGCGCAGCAGCGTTTTGACCGTGATGATAATGGTGTTGAACATGGCTGCCCCCTAGTCGCGCAGCTCGCGGCCGGTGATCTCGAGGAACACGTCGTTGAGGGTCGGCGGTTCGGAATAAATGCGGCCGAGCGCCACGTCATGCGAGCGCAGCGCATCGAGAATGTCCGTCAGGTTATGCGGGCTCGCCTCGCACGAAAACGTGAGCTGGCCCGCCGTCGCCGACAGGTCCAGGACATGCGGCAGGCTCGCGACGGCACCGAGCGCCGCGCTCGGCACCTCGCCGACCTCGATCACGATCTTCTCGCCCATCTGAATCATGCGCTTGAGTTCGTCGTTGGTGCCCTGCGCCAGCACGCGCCCGCCGTCCATGATCATGATGCGGCTGCAGATCTGCTCGACTTCCTCCATATAATGGCTGGTATACACCACCGTGGCGCCCTCGTCGCGCAGGCGGCAGATGCCCTCCAGGATGGCGTTGCGACTCTGCGGGTCGACCGCCACCGTGGGCTCGTCAAAGAAGATGAGCTCGGGCTTGTGCGCGATGCCGCAGGCGATGTTGAGGCGACGCGCCAGGCCGCCCGAGAGCTTGCCGGGGCGGAACTTGGCAAAGTCGCCCAGCCCGACAAAGTCGATCGCCTCGTCTACCAGCGCACGGCGGCGCTTGCGGTCGCTGACGTAAAGGCTGCAGAAATAGTCGATGTTCTCGCGCACCGTGAGCTCGTCGAACACCGCTACCTGCTGCGGGACCACGCCGATGCGGCGCTTGAGGTCGTAGCGAGCGGGCGTCATGGGTTCGCCGAACAGCTCAATGGTGCCCTTGTCGTAGGCAAGCAGCTGCAAGATACAGTTGATGGACGTGGTTTTGCCCGAGCCGTTGGGGCCCAGCAGGCCAAAGATCTCGCCGGGGGCGATGCTCAGGTTAAAGTGGTCGAGCGCAATAAGGTCATCGTAGCGCTTGACGAGGTTTTCGACGTGGACGATGTCTGTCATGAGGCGGCCCTTCTGTTGCTTGCGGCCCGGTACGATTGCATCATCGCAGGAGCGGGCGGCGCGCACCAGTGAGCTTTGTCACGAGTGTGGAGGTCTTGGTCGTACGGCCCGCCGACGCCCCCGCTCTGCCGCACGGGAGGAATGTCACGGTTGCGCAGGCGGCCCCTCCACCACACGCAGCTTCGCGTACAATACCCGTATGAACAGGCTTTTCGACAAATCGATCGTGCTGGCGTGCTGCATTGCGGCCGCCGTGGGTCTTGCTGTGGATGCTCGCCTGGTCGCGGCGTTTTGCCTTGGCGTTATTGCCACCTCACTGGCCGAAGTCGCACAGGAGGAACGCACGCGACGCGCAAGCGAGGCCGCGAGCTACGCTTACATCATCGCGGCCGTCTTCGTGCCGCCGTTTGTGCCGTTTGCACCCCTTGCCTTCTATGACATCGCGCGACGCGTGCGCCATGAACGAATCTGGCCCGCACTGGCGATTGGCGCCGTGTTTGTCTGCGCGCTTGTCGCGGACCTTCGTGGCGGCGTGCTCACCACCCGAACGCTGCTGCTAACCGCCATCCTTTCGGTCGCCGCCACGTTGCTGTCGCTGCGCACCGCGCAGCTGGGGCGCGAACAGGAACGCATGCGTCGCACCCGCGACAAGCTGCAAGAACGCGCCCTGGCACTCGAGGCACGCAACCGCGACCTCGCCGACCGCCAGGACTACGAAGTCGAGCTCGCAACACTCGCCGAACGCGCCCGCATCGCGCGCGAGATCCACGATAACGTCGGACACCAGCTCACGCGAGCCTCGCTGCAGACCGAGGCTCTACGCGTGGTCCACGCCGACGAGCCCGGCATCGCCGCCGATTTCGCCGACGTCAAACGCACGGTTGACGAGGCGCTCCAGCTTGTGCGCACCAGCGTCCACGCGCTCAACGACAATGCGACCAACCTCTCCGTGCAGCTCGAACGCATCGTTGAAGGCGCACGCTCGGACAGCGGTCCGCAGGTTGAGCTTGAGGTTTTGGCCGAGCATGCGCCCGCCAACGTCGCCAACTGCTTTACGGCGGTGCTGCGCGAGGCGCTTTCCAACGCCATGCGCCACGCCCATGCCAAAACCATTACTGTGCGGTGCATGGAGCATCCGTCGTTTTACCAGCTCATCGTTACCGATGATGGCGCGGACGCGACCCCGGCGAGCAGCAGCAACGTCGCAGAAGGCATGGGGCTCGGCTCCATGCGCGAGCGTGTTGAGGCGCTTGGCGGCACCTTCACCGCCGGCCCGCGCGCCGGCGTCGGCGGCTGGCGCGTGTTTGCCACCGTCCCCAAACAGCAAGGAGATGAGGCCCGATGAGGCTCATTGTTGTCGACGACGACCGCTTGGTGGTCGATTCGCTCAAGATAATCCTGGGCGCCCAGCCACAGATCGAAGTGGTGGGAACCGGCGCCGACGGCAACGACGCGGTGGCACTCTACACCGAGCATGCGCCCGACATCGCGCTGCTCGACATTCAGATGCCGGGGCGCGACGGGCTTTCGGCGGCCCGCGAGATCCTCGAGCACGACCCCGCGGCACGCGTCGTGTTTCTGACGACGTTCTCGGATGACGAATACATTGTGTCGGCACTCAAGCTGGGCGCCCGCGGTTACCTGATCAAAACCGATGTCGCCGCTATTCCGCCAGCGTTGTCGCAGGTCATGGACGGCAAACGCGTGCTCGAAGGCAAGGCGATCGAGGATGTTGACTTTGGCGGGATGGGTAACAAGGCGGACACGCCTCGCCAGCCCGCCGCCTTTGCCAGCCTGACCGACCGCGAGTTCGAAGTCGCCGAGCTCATCGCCCGCGGCCTCGATAACAAGGAGATTGCCGCCACGGCTTATATGGGAGAAGGCACGGTGCGCAACCACATCAGCTCAATCCTCGCCAAAATGGGACTACGTAACCGCACCCAAATCGCCATCGCCTACCTGCGAGGGTAATTTCCCAACGGCCAACCGCCCCGGCATAGCAAAATGACTGTAACCGATTTAATGCCATTTCAAAACTATGCCGGTTTACGGGGCTAAACTCAGGACCCCCATCCATACCCGCGTTTTCTGCAAAATGACAGCTCGTCTACCTGCGGTTTTATTTTCACAGATATCGGCATGGTTGGGGATTCGGAATCCGGCCCCGTAAACCGGCATAGTTTTTTCGGACGGCCCTGTACGAGCGCCTCCGCAAGCCTCGTGGAACCAAAATGACCCGTTTCCCTCAGTCCCCGGGGGATCATTTGACGGTGCCCGCCACGAAACCGGCCCATCTACTACGTTTGACTCGGTACCCCTGACCATACCTTCATTTTGAACAAAACCGCGAGCGTACTACCTGCGGTTTTGTTTTCGCGTTTTTTAGCATGGTTGGGGGTAAGGGACTAAACGTAGTAGATGGGCCGGTTTCGTGGCGAACCCTTCTTGCCTACGCACAAAAGCGCCGCCACGGAGGAGGGAGATGCCTCCGTGGCGGCGCTTTTGTGCGTAGGCAAGAAG
>USPT01000052.1 GCA_900556705.1 uncultured Collinsella sp. | reverse complement strand
CTTAGAACAGGCCGGTGATGTTGCCGTCGTTGTCGACGTCGATGTTCTCGGCCGCGGGCACCTTGGGCAGACCCGGCATGGTCAGAACGCTGCCGGTCAGCGCGACCACAAAGTGGGCACCGGCGGAAACCTTGAGCTCACGCACGGTGATGCGGAAGTTCTCGGGAGCGCCCAGGGCCTTGGCGTTGTCGCTAAAGCTGTACTGCGTCTTGGCGACGCACACCGGCAGGTTGCCAAAGCCGTTCTCGCGCAGCTCGGCGAGCTGGCGCTTGGCGGCCGGCGTAAAGTCAACGCCGTCGGCGCGGTAGACCTTGGTGGCAACGGCCTCGAGGGCATCAGCGACATCAGCGCCGTCCTCATAGGCAAACTTGAGCTCGCTCGGCTGCTCAATCAGACGCATGACCTCATCGGCCAGCTCGAGCGCGCCCTCGCCGCCCTTGGCCCAGACCTCGGAAAGCTTAACGTTGACGCCGAGCTTCTGGCACTCGGACTCGATGAGTGCAAGCTCAGCCTCGGTGTCCGTCGGGAAGCGGTTGATGGCGACCACGCAGGGCAGACCATAAACGTTCTGGATGTTGTCGACATGACGCAGCAAGTTGGGCATGCCAGCCTTGAGTGCCTCGAGGTTCTCCTCGTTGAGGTCGGCCTTGGCGACGCCACCGTTGTACTTAAGCGCACGAGCGGTCGCGACGACCACGACGGCGCTGGGGCGAACGCCCGTCATGCGGCACTTGATGTCGAGGAACTTCTCGGCACCCAGATCGGCACCGAAGCCGGCCTCGGTAATGGCAACATCGCCAAAGCGCATCGCCATACGCGTGGCCATAATAGAGTTGCAGCCGTGGGCAATGTTGGCGAAGGGACCGCCGTGGACAAACGCGGGCGTGCCCTCGAGCGTTTGCACCAGGTTGGGCTTAAGCGCGTCCTTAAGCAACGCGGCCATGGCACCCTGGGCCTTGAGGTCGCGGGCACGGACGGGCTCGCCGGCAAAGCTATAGCCGACGACAATCTCACCCAAGCGTTCCTTGAGGTCGTTGATGCTCGTAGACAGGCACAGGATTGCCATGACCTCGGAGGCAACGGTGATGTCGAAGCCGTCCTCGCGCGGCACACCTTGGGCCTTACCGCCAATGCCATCGATAACATGGCGCAGCTGACGGTCGTTCATGTCGACGACGCGCTTCCAGGTGATGCGCTTAACGTCAATACCGAGCTGGTTGCCCTGCTGGATGTGGTTATCGAGCATGGCGGCCAGCAGGTTGTTGGCAGCACCGATGGCATGGAAGTCGCCGGTAAAGTGCAGGTTGATGTCCTCCATGGGAATGACCTGGGCCCAACCGCCGCCAGCGGCACCGCCCTTGACGCCAAAGACGGGACCGAGCGAAGGCTCACGCAGGGCCACGGCGCTCTTGATACCGCGACGACGCAGGCCATCGGCCAGACCGATGGTCGTGGTGGTCTTGCCCTCGCCCGCGGGCGTTGGGTTGATAGCGGTCACGAGGACGAGCTTGGCCTGGTGATCAGTCGGCTCGTTGAGCAGTGAATAGTCGACCTTAGCCTTGTCGAAGCCGTACGGAATAAGGTGCTTAACGTCGACGCCGGCGTTCTTGGCCACCTCGGTAATAGGCAGCGGCGTGACAGAACGTGCGATTTCGATGTCAGTAGGCATGGGCGGTCCTTTCGTTACCGAATGAGAAAAAGACCAATTCAGCATAGCACGGGCGCGCAATAGTAAAACGCCCGTAACCGATGAACGGCGATATGTTTACCCGATGCCCAGCGATAGTCCAACAGCCCGCCAAAACAAAACGCCCTAAACGGTAGGTTCAATCCCCAGGTGCTCAAAGGTGCGGAGGGTTGCCTGACGGCCCTGCGGCGTACGAATCATCAATCCGCACTGCAGCAAATAGGGCTCATAGACATCCTCGAGCGTGCCCGGGTCCTCGCCCACCGCGCTGGCAAGGGTCGTAAGTCCCACGGCGCGACCGGAGAACGTCTTGGCGAGCGTCTCCAAAATGCGAATATCCATCCAGTCCAGACCGAGCTCGTCGATCTCGAAGAACTCGAGCGCCTGGCGACAGATATCGAGCTCGATGGGGCCGTTGCCGCGCACCTGTGCGTAATCGCGCACGCGCTTGAGCAGACGGTTGGCAAGACGTGGCGTGCCGCGCGAACGCAAGCCGATCTCGAGTGCACTGGGATGGTCGATCGTCACGCCCAGGATAGTCGCCGAGCGCGTCACAATCTGCGCGAGCTCCTCGACCGTGTAGTAATCCAGGCGATATGAAATGCCAAAGCGGTCGCGCAACGGGCCGGTCAACATGCCTGAGCGGGTCGTTGCCGCCACCAGCGTAAACTTGGGGATATCCAGGCGAATCGAGCGCGCCGCCGGACCCTTGCCAATCACGATATCGAGGGCAAAGTCCTCCATCGCGGGGTACAGGACCTCCTCGACCGAACGGTTGAGGCGGTGGATCTCGTCGATAAACAGCACATCGCCCGGCTGCAAGTTAGTAAGGATGGCCGCCAGGTCGCCCGTGCGCGCGATGGCAGGGCCACTCGTGGTCTTGATCTGAGCGCCCAGCTCGTTGGCGATAACGGTGGCCAGCGTGGTCTTGCCCAGGCCCGGAGGACCCGAGAAGATCACGTGGTCGAGCGTCTCGCCACGGCTCTGCGCCGCTTCGATCAACACGCGCAGGCTCTGCTTGATGTGCTCCTGGCCGCAGTAATCGTCCAGGCGCTGGGGGCGCAAAGTGCGGTCGACATCGAGGTCCTCGGCCGTCAGCTCCGAGCCCACCATGCGCTCGCCGTGCGCCATAGATGCCGCCGGCGAGTTGCCGGGCGTCGCCCACAGGTCCTGAGAGTCATCGGCTTCCCACATCACGCATCCATTCCGAGTCGCTTAAGCGCCGCGCCGAGCAGATCCTCGACACGCATATTTTGCCCATCATACCCGCTCAGGGCAACATCGGTCTCCTGCGGGCTAAAGCCCATGGAATGGAGCGCCGCACGGGCATCATCGATGGCCGAGGGAGCAGCAGCGAGCACGGGCATCGCAACCTGGCCGGGAATCACATCGACCGGCACAAAGCCCTTGTCCTTGGCAAAGGTGCTCTTGAGCTCCAGGATCAGACGCTGAGCTGTCTTTTTGCCCACACCGGGTACCTTGGCCATGCCCTTGTCGTCCTCGGCCATCACCAGCGAGTACAGCTGCCCCACGGTATAGGTGGAAAGCACGGCAAGCGCCAGGCGCGGGCCAACGCCCGAAACGGACACGAGCCGGTCGAACATCGTGCGCTCATCCTTTGAGGAAAAACCGAAAAGTGTCATGGCGTCCTCGCGCACCTGCATACGCGCGTAGAGGCGGACCTCGCCGCCGGGCGTCGGCAACGTGGCCGCAGTGCTGCCCGAGATGCCGAGCTCAAAGCCAACGCCCGACACATCGACGACAGCAGAGCTCATCGTGGCCTCGACAAGCGTTCCGTGGAGCTGGGAAATCATCAGTATCCGGTTCCTCTCTGTTGATAGAACTCGCCACCGGTGAGGGCGCGGGTGCGGCTGAGGTTTACGTGGCAGATGGCGCAGGCCAGGGCATCGGCGGCATGGTCGGGATGCGGGTCGTGATCGAGCTGTGTGAGCGTGCGTACCATGTAGGCGACCTGCCGCTTGTCCGCGGCGCCGGTGCCCACCACAGCCTGTTTGATCTGCATGGGCGTGTACTCGCCAATCTCGAGCGCGCATTCCGAAAGTGCGACGAGTGCAGCACCGCGGGCATGCGCCGTGGGGATGGCGGAACGAACGTTGGCGCCAAAGTAGATGCTCTCGACAGCAGCCGTGTCGGGTCGATAACGCTCAACGACATCCTTAAGGTCATGGGCGATATGCGACAGGCGCACCGCGAGCGGACTTCCGGCACTGGTCTCGATGCAGCCATAGGCACGGCAGCGAACCTCGCCACGCCGCTCCTCGATAATCCCCCAACCCGTATGAGCCAAACCGGGGTCGATGCCCAAGATAACCAAGCCAACCTCCCCTCGCCACAAGCACAGCGCAAGACAAGGCCCCGCGCATCATTCACGAACGTCTGTTCTAGAATAACACAACGCTAGCCCTATAAGTCAGCCGAGATCGAATTGTAGGTTGAGTATACGCAAGCGAGCGCCCGCCAGAGCGAGCAAGGTGCCTTGAAAGAGGAGGGCATTGACCTGGCGGTCATGTCCGACGATTGAAAGGCAGATTGCCGCTCTGGCGGGCGCGCAGCGACCTAGTTCTGAGAGAAGAACGGAAATTGTCGGGGATCAACCGGCGGATGCGGCATCGGGCCACCCTGGGGCCCACCCTGCGGGCCACCCTGGCCGCCCATCATCTTATCGATGGCGTCCTGAACCTCGCCCTCGAACTTTTTCATTCCCTCGTGTAAACGACGCTGACCGTCCTCAGAGCGCAGCTCCTCCATTTGCTCGGGCGAAATACCCAGTAGCTCGCCCAGCACGCCCATCATCTCGTTTCGCACGCGCTCGCTCGTATCCTCGTCAGCAAAACGGCGCACCTCGGCGCGCGCCAGCGAATCGACCGTCATACGCTCCTTGCCGTTAAGCCCCAGGTCGGACCACGCGAGCATATACGGCCAGGCACGCTCGGCAAACGAACGGGCCGAGACGATCGGCGCCATCGGCAACATGCGGCGGGCAGCCTCACCCTGTCGAACGAGCATCAGCAGCAGCGAGCAGGCCTCAGGCTTGCCAGCGGCCATCGGGATGTCGTCGAAAGATCGATTGCGGTCCACGTGCGCCTCGAGCGCGCCATCGACCTCACCCGGCTCAAGCCCGCCGAGCAGCTGTGCCGCGCGGTCGAGCATATCGACCGGACCGTCGAGCGTCGAGAGCGCTTGCGCCAGCACGCGCTCCATACAATCTTCCACCGCGTTGAGCGTCACGAGCTCTTGGGGCACCACGGCAGACGTGCGGTTGCGCACGCGCGCCACAAACTCAAGCGTCGACAGGTACACATCGCCAAAGGGCGCGTAATCGCCCTGGTAGCCGCCGCAAAGCGCCGGCGCCGCCAGCGCGTACTCGGTTTTGGACAGCGGGCTCAGCGCCATCGCACCCAGCTCGAGCGCCGTGTCCTCCAGCATGAGGCCCAACGTGCGCGAGCGCAGACGCTCGGCATCGCCCGCCGACACGTCGCGATCGAGCACACGCGTCGCATCCGGTGCATCGCGCTCGACAGTGCGAATGTGTAAACGCTCGGCGATGGCGCGGACGGCGGCACAGCGGGCAGCCTCGGCCTCTTCCTGCGCCGGAGTAAAGATACGGTTGCGCCCCAGCACCAGGCCAATCACATTGCGCGGGCCCAGAGCGTCGACGGCCAGCGCCGCCAGCAAAGACGACGGCAAGTCGCCCTCGAGCGCCACCACGGCGCGCGACGCACCGCGGGCGCGGGCGTTATCGCGAACGGCAAGCACCAGCGCCTGCCACAGCCATTCCTCGGAGCGAAACTCGGGCAGCTCGTGGTCTTCCAGGGCATCGAGCATCACACCGCGCTGGATCTCCTGAACCAGTAGGCTCTCCTCAAAACACGGCGCTTGGGCCACCACGCGACCGCAGTCGTCGAGTACAAACGACCCGCCGGTATACACCGACTCGTCATAGGCACCGACCGGCGCCATGCAGGCAAACCATACGCTGCGCTTGGAGGCGATCTTGCGGTAGGCGCCGCTGCGAACGGCGGCAATGGCGGCAGTCTCGCGGTCGGTCATGTCAAACGCGTTGAATTGGAAATACGCAATGAGGTCAACACCGGTCGGTAACATCTCGAGTTCGCGGTCCAAGTCAAAAATCACGGCGATGCGCACGCCGTCCACGTCGAACACCGGCGGCGCCCAACGCGTATCGTTGTTCTCGCCACGCTGCAGGGCAATGCTCGAACGCGCCGGCACCACATGACCGTCCTTGAGCATCATGTAGTCGAGCAGCGGCTGGCTCTCAAACGAAACCGCCGCGGGCACGATGCAGATCATGTCAAGCTCCTGAATACGTTCGGCAACACCAGTCAAACCGGCAAGCACGTCGTGCTCAAAGTCGGCAGCGCCCACCAGGCCACCGGGCATGGCGCCCATAAAGAGCGGAGCCGGAACGCACAGCACGCGCGCCCCGCGCTCGTGGGCCAGACGAGCCTGGTCCTCGATGCGGCCGCAAATGCCCTCAATATCACCCAGGCGCATATCGATCTGTGCAAGCGCGAGCTTCATGGCCCAGCCCTTTCCGTCGTAAACCATCGAAATCGTAGTAAAAGCGCCGGCCGCATAATGCAGCCGGCGCTTGCATGTGCATATGCTAGCTATGATACCCCGAGCGGGGGCGCGCTCCTAGAATGTCGCGGACCACAGCCCGTGCAGGTTGCAGTAGGCATAGACGGTACCGGTCTTGGAGCCGCCCGCGAAAAACGTCGCGGGTTTCATGCCGGGCTCAAGGTAATGAACCTCTAAGCGGCCCTCGGCCTCAAGCGCAATCCACTCAATGTAGTGTTCGGGCAGGCTGGGGTGCTCGACCGAGCCCACGCGTGCACGAATCACGTGACCGTCGCGCTCGGTCTCGACAACAGGCACGTGCTTCTCGTGCGCCGCGTCCTCAGTGTTTGCGGTCAGCTCCGTGCAACCGGCAGGGGTCGCAACGTCGTCGCCAAGGGCAGCGATGAGCTTGCCGTCGGGGTCCTTAAAGAATTTCGCCATGATGTTCTCCTTTGCTGATGTGCCAAT
>USPT01000051.1 GCA_900556705.1 uncultured Collinsella sp. | reverse complement strand
CTGGCTCCCCGGGTAGGACTCGAACCTACAACAGCGCGGTTAACAGCCGCGTGCTCTACCATTGAGCTACCGAGGAATTTAAAGCCCAACGTAAAGGGCTGGAAAATTCTGGCTCCCCGGGTAGGACTCGAACCTACAACAGCGCGGTTAACAGCCGCGTGCTCTACCATTGAGCTACCGAGGAATAGGTGCATGCTCTCAAGCAACGAAGTTTATTATACGGACGAATCAGCTCAGGGCAAGAACTTTTTTAAGAATTTTTCTCGCCATGATCCCTTGGGGACGCTCTAGCTGCCGGCACCGGCAACGGAAACGCCGATGTTTTGACAATGCCAGCGAGCGGGCACCAGAGCGAACAAATTGGCATGAAAAGAGGACGGCATAGACCTTCTGGTCATGCCGTCCTCTTTGAATGACAAGTTGTCGCTCTGGTGCCCGCGCAGCGTCGACCAGTTACGGAGTTTGGTAAAACGCCGTAACTACTAAGACTCGATATAGTCCTTCAGCTTGCTGCTGCGGCTCGGGTGGCGAAGCTTGGCCAGGGTTTTGGACTCAATCTGGCGGATGCGCTCGCGCGTGACGCCAAACTCGCGGCCGACTTCCTCGAGCGTACGGGGATGTCCGTCGACAAGGCCAAAGCGCAGCTCGATAACCTTGCGCTCACGATCGGCAAGCGAGTCGAGCACCTGGGTGAGCTGCTCCTGCAGCATGGAGAAGCTGGCGGCATCGGGCGGAACGATAGCCTGGGAGTCCTCGATGAAGTCGCCCAGCTGGGAATCCTCTTCCTCGCCGATGGGGGTCTCGAGCGACACGGGCTCCTGCGAAATCTTCTGGATCTCGCGGACGCGGTCGGCGCTCATGTCCATCTCGGCACCGATCTCCTCAGGGGTCGGGTCGCGACCCAGGTCCTGAAGGAGCTGGCGCTGCACGCGGACGAGCTTGTTGATGGTCTCGACCATATGCACGGGAATACGGATGGTACGGGCCTGATCGGCAATGGCGCGCGTAATGGCCTGACGGATCCACCACGTGGCGTACGTGGAGAACTTAAAGCCCTTCTGGTAGTCGAACTTCTCAACGGCGCGGATCAGACCGAGGTTGCCCTCCTGGATCAGGTCAAGGAACAGCATGCCGCGGCCGACATAGCGTTTGGCGATGGAGACGACCAGACGCAGGTTTGCGCTGATGAGTGCCTGCTTAGCTTCGAGGCCGACGTTCTCAATGCGCGTAAGACGACGCATCTCGGCACGCGTGAGCTCGAGCTCACCGGCATCGGCGGCCTCGAGCTTCTCGGTGGCCTCAAGACCGGCCTCGATCTTCATGGCCAGATCGACCTCTTCGGAGGCGGTCAGCAGGTCGACCTTGCCGATCTCTTTGAGGTACATACGAACCGGATCGCCGGTCAGCATCACCGTGGAGGCATCGATGCCACGCACGCGGGAGCGTGAACGGGACGTGCGCACGGTGCGCTTCTTCTTGCTCTTGGAAGAACCCATCTCGGCATCGGCCTGACGGGCCATCTTGAGCTCGTGATCGTCGAGCGAGCCGGAATCGTGCTCGTCGTCGTCATCGAAATCGTCGGTATCTGTATCGGTATCGTTATCGTCATCGTCGACGTCCATGGGGGCGTCGTCGTTACCGCTCGCGGAGATAATCTGGATGCCGCTGTTGCGCAGCGCGGAATACACCGCGGTGAGCTGCTCATCAGTTACATCGATATCCTTCAGGGCGACCTGAATCTCGTCCTCGGTTACCGAAGTCCTGTTTGAGCCGTTGCCCATGAGCTTTGCAACGTAGGATTCCAGCCCAGTACCCGTGCTCTCAGTCTTTTTTGGCACAGATTCTCCCTTCATAGTCCACAGGACTCAATACTTTAGCACACACATTGACGTCTATACCCAAAAAGAGGGCTGGATATAGGCGAGAATACGCTGGTTGACCACAACATCTAGGCTTGTTCGGTGCCTGCGGCCTCCAGGCCAATCAAACGGAACGGGTCCGCCACGCCGCCGATTGACTTTTGCAGTTCGCGCTGACGCTGCGAGTCCTGCGCGGCCTGCACGGTCAGCGCACGACGGGCCTCATCATCAAGCGAACGGTCCTGGCGCAGCTTGGCCTGTGCGGCACGCATGCGACGCTTGATGGTGTAGAGCTCGAGCGTATCGAGCATAAACACGATGTTCGTCTCGGTGGGGTGCTTGCTCGTCGCCGAGATGCGCCCGGCACTCACAAGCGTTGCCGCCTCGGGACACACCGAGCGCGCTGCATCCATGCAGGCTGAAGGATCGGTTCCCGGCGGCGTTGCCAGCACGGCCCATGCGATAGACTCGTGACGCGGGTCAACCCACTCGATGGAGCAGATGCGGTCGGCATACGTGCGGAACAGGTCGGGGTAGCTCGTAAGCATCGTCAACAGCTCGCGCTCCCCTGCCAAGGACTTGCGCTCAAGATCGGTAAGAACCATAGGGGCCGAGGCGTCTGTCGGGGCACCGGCGGGCGCAGCGCCCGTACCATCAGGCACATCGATCGGCGGAAGATCGTCGACGACCTCCACGGGCGCGGCACCGTAGGCATCGAGCGGGACGTAGTCGTACGGCTCTTCTTCGGCCGGCGCGGACACCGGCGGCGTCGCGCCCGATGCCCAAGCACCGCGACCGGCATCGCGAGAACCCGACGCCCGACCGCCCGCGCTACCGGACCGCTCAGCCTGTGCCCGCTGGCGCTCATAGTTCTGCTCACGACGTCGTTCCGCATCCTCGCGCTTGGCGACATCGCGAAACACACGGCCCGAGCTCGCGCGCACGGTCTCCAGATCCAAACCCAGCAGGTCGGCAATCTGGATAAAGAACGTGTCGATCATATAGCTATCGCGCAGCGGATAGATGAGCGTCAGCGCATCCTCGAGCGCCTTGGCGCGACCGCCCGGCGTGGTGATGTCACTCGACTCCTGCAGCGAACGGTAGACAAAGTCCATGAGCGGCTCGGCCGCGTCGATGCGCGCCTGCAGCTCCTGGCCGCCGTGCGCCGTAATAAACTCCATAGGGTCGTTGCCGTCGGGCAGTTCCACGCAGCGCAGGTCCATCGAATCCTGCTCGATAAACTGAATCGCGCGGCGGGCGGCCTTCTGGCCCGCGGCATCGCCATCGAACATATACACGATGCGCTTGGCAAAGCGGGTGAGCGTCTTTACATGATGCTCCGTGAGCGCGGTGCCCAGCGTGGCGACAACGTTTTTAATCCCCGCCTCCCAGCAGGCGATGCAATCGGTATAGCCCTCCACCACGATGGCGGTATCCTGCGCGACGATAAACTCCTTGGCCCAATTAAAGCCGTAGAGGTTTCGCTTTTTATGAAACACGCTCGTCTCGGCGGTGTTGAGATACTTAGGCTGACCGTCGCCCATAATGCGACCGCCAAAGGCAATGTTGTGACCCTGCTCGTCAAAGATGGGGAACATCACGCGGTCGTAAAAGCGGTCGGCAAGCTGCCCGCGCCCGCGGCTCACGGCAACGTTGGCGTCGATCATCTCCTGCGGGGTAAAACCCGCCTGGGACAGGTGCGACACCAGCGCGTTACGGCCTGGTGCAAAGCCCAGGCAGTAGCGGCGGCAGACGTCGCCACCCATGCCGCGACTGGCAAAGTACTCGCGCGGACGGCCGTCCTTACCGCGCATAAGCATGGTGTGGTAGAACTGGGCGGTCTCGGCGCACAGATCGTAGATGCGGGCACGCTTGGTGCCGCGCTCGCGGCGATCTCCGGTGTCGTGCAGCTCAATACCTGCGCGATCGGCCAAGTAACGGATTGACTCGGGAAAGCTCAGGTTCTCGCGCTTCATGATATAGGTGAAGACGTCGCCACCCTCGCCGCAGCCAAAGCAA
Source organism: uncultured Collinsella sp. (assembly GCA_900556705.1). Taxonomy (GTDB): domain Bacteria; phylum Actinomycetota; class Coriobacteriia; order Coriobacteriales; family Coriobacteriaceae; genus Collinsella. Next base: position 2,880 of record USPT01000051.1, on the reverse strand, counting down.
TGCCACACCTGCGTGGCGGGGATAATGTGGAAGGACGGCGTCTTTTCGCCATGGAAGGGGCAGCAGCCCCAAAACTCATGGCCGCGGGGCTTGAGCTCAACCGTTTCCTGCACGATGGCAACCAAGTCAGACGCAGCGCGTACCTGGTCTTTTTCCTCATCGCTAATCACGGATGCTCACCCCCTGATCGCCCAAGTTGTGACGAATATCTTCGATATTACCCTCGACGGTCGCGATCAACTCATCCAGCGAATCGAACACACGCGAGGGACGCAGCCAGCGCGTAAACGCCAGCGAAACGAAAGCGCCGTACAGGTCGCCCGTATAACCAATTAAGTTGGCCTCGAGATGCGCCGAAGCGGCATCGTCGGCATACGTCGGCGGCAGTCCGACGTTAACGGCAGCGGGCCACACGATGTCATTGACCAGCACCAGACCCTCATACACGCCATCGGCTGGCACCTGAATGCCGTCGGGAACCTGCAAGTTTGCCGTGGGAAAGCCCATGCCAGAACCCTCGTGACGGCCGCGAATAACACCGCCACGCACCATATACGGACGGCCGAGTAACTCAGCAGCAAGCTCCACATGGCCCTGTCCCAGCTCATGACGAATGCGGGTGGCGCAAATGGCCTCACCGCTCTCGCAAAGCAGGTCGTGACCATACACGTCAACGCCGTGCTCGGAACCCCAGGAGCGCATCTCGGCAACACCAGAAGCACCGCCACGACCCAGCCTAAAGTCACTGCCAACGCGAATCGAGCGAATGTCGACTACGCGTGACAGCAGTGCGAGAAAACCGACATGGTCGAGTGCCGCAACCTCAGGCGTAAAAGGAACGGCCACCACTGTATCGACCCCAGTCTGAGCCAAGGCATGCAGACGGTCGGCCGTCGTCATCAATTTTTGAGCGGGCGAAGGGCTCACCACAACGTCCGGGTCGGGATCGAAGGTAACCACGACCGCCTTACAGCCATGGGCACGGGCATCACGGACAAGCGCTTCGATGAGTTCCTGGTGTCCACGGTGAACGCCGTCGAACACGCCAATGGCAATCGATGCGGCACCCAAGTGCTCACACTCATCAAACGTATCGGCAGCAACGATGCGAGCCTCGTCCGACTCGCCCGCGAAAAAGACACGCGCGAGCTCGCGAGCGGAAAACATCATCGAACACCGCCGATTGCCTGCGGAAACACGTGCTCCATGACAAAGCGGCCGCCCTCAATGCGGGCGAGCGCCTTGAGTCCCCCATCGAGCACCAACGCAAACGGCGCCTTCGAGGAATCGAAATCGGCAAGCGCACGCTCAACGGGAATGCGTCGGCCGCAGAGCAGGTCGTCGGCAAGATTGCCCGGCAAGTCAACACGTGTGGCGCCCAGGGCCGCAATGGGATCCAGGGCAAAGCCAGCCGCGGACTCGGGAGAAAGCTCCTCGACCGCATGACAGGCGCCAATGGAAACAACACCGGAGGCCGTGCGGCGCAGCGCGGAAATATGCGCGGCGCTATCGCAAGCGCGGCCCAGGTCGCGAGCGAGCGCACGGATATAGGTGCCCTTGCTCACCGAGAACGCCACGGTCCACACACACGTATCACCTTCATCACCTTCGCCGCCCACGGCGATCAGGTCGGCGGCATAGACCTCGACGGGGCGCGGAGGTAGGTCCACCGCATTGCCCTCGCGAGCAGACTTGTAGGCGCGAACGCCATTGACCGAGATAGCAGAAAACGCCGGCGGCACCTGCATCTGCGGGCCCAGCATGGCGGCCAAGCGCTCACGAGCATAGGCAGGATCGCGGAGCTCGTTGGCAACAGCCACCGTGCGGACCGCCTCGCCCTCCGCATCATCGGTATTGGTCTCGGCGCCAAACGAAATATCGGCGACGTAGCTTTTGGTATCGAGCGTGAGCATGCCCAGCAGACGGGTGGCCTGGCCCACACCCACCACCATGACGCCAGATGCCATGGGGTCGAGCGTGCCGGCATGGCCGACACGCCGCTCATGGAGGGCGCGTCGGCATTGCGAGACCACATCGTGGGACGTGCAGCCCACCGGCTTATCGACAGCGAGCAGCATATTCAGTTGTGAAGGCGTACGACGAGCCATGTACCATCCAAAAAGTTAAAGCTCGACGGTCACCGAAGCGGGATCCTCCCCTACCAGCTCGGCCAGCATGGGAAGTGCCACGGTGAGCGTCTCGAGAATTGTTCCGTTGTTGGAAAAGCCGGCGGCGGCATGATGCCCGCCACCGCCAAAATTGGCAGCAATCTCGGACACATCGAGGTCGCCCTTGGAGCGCAGGTTGCCACGCACCTTGGTATCGCCCTCAATGCCCTTTAAGAACATGCAGACCTCGACGCCCATCACCGAACGCACCACATCGACCAGGCCGTCGCACTCGTCCGAGGTGACGCCGCAGGCTTCAAGGTCGCTCTGGTAGGCATAGCTATACGCCACGCGCCCATGCGCGACCGTCTTAATGCGACCCATGACAATGGACTTGAGGTGCAAAAACTCAACGCGCATGCTCTGGTAGACCTCGAGCGCAACGCGCGCCGGATCGGCACCGTGCGCCACCAGGCGCGAGGCCGCATGGAACGCGGCGGCATCGGCGTTTTGGTACTGAAAACGGCCGGTATCGGTAACCAAGCCACACAGCAGGCAGGTCGCAACGCCATCACGTGCGACAATGCCACAATTGTCCAAGAAGCGGTCGATGATCATAGCGCAGGCTGCAGCTTCGACGCGCCTCAGGCTGAGCTCGGCAAACTCCTCGCGCGCCGGATGGTGGTCGAAGCACACCACATGCTTGGAGCGGCGAAGCACCTCGGCGGAATTATTGAGGCGCTCGACGACCGGCACGTCCACCGAGATGAAC
>USPT01000050.1 GCA_900556705.1 uncultured Collinsella sp. | reverse complement strand
AGGTCTGCCGCGAGACCGGCGCCAAGCTCGTCTACCTCTACCCCACCAAGACCGGCCAGCTCACCACCGAGGAGGTTCTTGCCAAGGTGAGTCCCAAGACCAAGATCCTGGCCGTGGGACAGGTCTCCAACGTGCTGGGCGTCGAGAACCCGGTCAAGAACCTCGGCAAGCTCGTGCACAAGTACGGCGGCTACCTGGTCGTCGACGGTGCGCAGTCGCTGCCGCACATGCCGGTCGATGTGGCCGACCTGGGCGCCGACTTCTTTGCCTTTAGCGCGCACAAGGCCATGGGCCCCATGGGCATCGGCGTGCTGTGGGGCAAAATGGACCTGCTCAACGCCATGCCGCCCATGCTCACCGGCGGCGAGATGATCGACTCTGTTACCGAGCAGGACGCCGTCTGGGCGCCCGTTCCCGAGAAATTCGAGGCCGGCACGCAGGACGCCGCCGGCATCTTCGCCACGGGCGCCGCCCTTGATTACCTGGTCAACACGGTGGGTTACGAGAACATCCAGGCCCGCGAGCAGGCACTCGTCCACTATCTGATGGGCGAACTCATGCAGCTCGACTTTGTCCAAATCATCGGTTCCATCTACTGGGACAACCACCACGGCGTTGTGAGCTTTAACGTCAAGGGAATTCACCCGCACGACGTCGCGAGCATCATGGACATGGACGGCGTCTGCATCCGCGCCGGCCACCACTGCGCGCAGCCGCTGCTCACCTGGCTGGGCGTCGAGAACCTTGCCTGCTGCCGCGCCAGCGTGGCCTTCTACAACGACAAGGCCGACATCGACAAGTTCATCGCCGGCCTGCATCACGTTTGGAGCACGTTCAATGGGTAATCTGTACACCTCCACCACGTTTATGGAGCACAACTCGCACCCCGACTATAAGTACGAGATGGATGCTCCCACGCACGAGCACGACGGTATCAACCCCAGCTGCGGAGACGAGCTCACCTTGCAGCTGCGTGTCGAAAACGATGTAATCGAGGAAGCCTCCTTTACCGGCCACGGCTGCGCCATCAGTCAGGCAAGTGCCGACATCATGGCCGACCTCATCACCGGCGAGACCGTCGAGGAAGCCCACCGCCTAGCAGAGCTCTTCCTCGCCATGATCCGCGGCGAGCAGCTCTCCGAAGAGGACCTGGAAGACTTGGACGAAGCCGCCCAGCTCCAGGACATCTCGCACATGCCCGCCCGCGTCAAGTGCGCCGAGCTCGCCTGGCGCACCCTCGACGGCATGCTCGAGGGGCAAAATAATCAGTAGTATTTATCCCAAATCTTAAGAATTTCGTTGGCCGAATCGCTTGACTAAGAGCGGTTCGGCCATTTTCTTTTCTGCCTTTATTTCGATCCCTCGACCTGCGCGTCCACCTGAGCATAAGCGCGCGCGATGCGAGAGACGGTACTTTTGCCAATCCCGGTATACCGCTCAATCTGGCGCACCGTAAAACCGGCATCGTGCAATCCAAGAATAACGGTATCGCGCTGCGCAGGCGGTGCGTCTTTAACCCCATGGAGCGGAGCCCCGAGGCTTTTCGCCAACTTGTCGGCAAAGGCGTGGCGTTCCCACTCTGTCTCTTTCATATCGCGCAGCGCCGGTTCGCCGCCGTCGGGCGTCGAAAGCGAATAGGCAATAAAGCCCTCGGCAGAACCAAAAAGCTCAAGCACGCAAGAAGGATCAGAAAATCCCCTCGCGACATCGGCCGCGTCACCGTCGTAAGCGCACAAATGCTCCGGAAAGCTGCTCCAGGGATAACGCTCAATGAGACTGATGCCCGCCTCCTGCGGATCGGCGTGAACGGAGCGAATAGCCTCCATCACCTGCCAGTCGGTATCGAGCGAGCGCCGGTCAAAACGGTTCTGGAACAGATGCCCTGTGCGCCCCGTGCGTTTATTGAACCGCCGCGCGTACGTCAAAAGCAGCCGGTGCATCGCCGCGCTCATCGCGTCCTCGTAATCTGCAAGCACCAGACGCACGTGATTGCCCATAAGGCACCAGGCGATAACCGTCACGCCCGCCTTGCGGCAGCACTCACGCATCAGCTCCAAGAACTCCCACCGGTCTTCATCGCCCTCAAAGATGAGCTGCTTGCCCGTACCGCGGGCACAGACATGGTAAAAGCCGGTAACCGTTCTCCAAACGCGCTGCATGGCGCTCCCTTCGCCGGGATCTGCTTGCCATCCAATACAGCACGATTGAAGCGTGCCATCAAAACATTCACGCAAAACAATTCGCTCACGCGGCCAAAGGCAGTAAACAGGCGGCGAACGGCACCGTTGCAACAGGTCAACCCCTGCAACGCATACAAGAGCTGCCCAAAAGCTTGCCCAAGACGGACCCCCTCTACGGAAGTTCGCGACCACAGAACATAGAGTTAAACCGTTTCAATTAAAACTTCCGGACTTCTCGCTACGAAAACTGAGCCGTTCGCCGAATATTCCGTGCATTTCGCGGTATTATAGGGGCTGCATGTCATGTCCCTTTCAAAGGGTCGCCCGGCAATCGCCAGCCACGGCCCCCAGACGGGACGCCAACACGATAGAGAGGAGAGGCATGCAGTACTCACAGGAAGTGGAGAACATGTGCCCCGTTGCCAAGGGTGCATACCACGGCCCCGCACCCATCCCCGAGGAGGGCAAGTGGGTCCAGGCTAAGGAGATTTCCGACATCTCCGGTCTTACGCACGGTGTGGGTTGGTGCGCACCTCAGCAGGGCGCCTGCAAGCTCACGCTGAACGTCAAGGACGGCATCATCGAGGAGGCCCTCGTTGAGACCATCGGCTGCTCGGGCATGACCCACTCTGCCGCCATGGCTTCCGAGATCCTTCCCGGTAAGACCATCCTCGAGGCCCTCAACACCGACCTCGTCTGCGACGCCATCAACGTTGCTATGCGCGAGATCTTCCTGCAGATCGTTTACGGCCGCAGCCAGACCGCGTTCTCCGAGGGCGGCCTGCCCGTGGGCGCCTCCCTCGACGACCTCGGCAAGGGCCTTCGCTCTCAGGTCGGCACCATGTTCGGCACCAAGGCCAAGGGCGCTCGTTACCTCGAGCTCGCTCAGGGCTACGTCACCCGCATGGCTCTCAACGACAAGAACGAGATCATCGCATTCGAGTTCCTGAACCTCGGCAAGTTCACCGACGCCGTCAAGGCCGGCAAGACCCCCGAGGAGGCCATCGCTGGCGCTATGGGCCACTATGGTCAGTGGGAGAACGCTGCCAAGTACATCGACCCGCGCACCGACGAGGAGACTCACTCCGTCGCCAGCGTGTTCCCGGTTCACGAGTAGAAAGGGAGGGAAATAACTATGACTGTTACGTTCGAAGGTTACGAGCGCCGCGCTGACAAGATCAACAAGTGCCTCGCCGACAACGGCATCGCCTCCCTCGAGGAAGCTCTGCAGATCTGCACCGACAAGGGCTTCAACCCGCGTGAGATCGTCAACAACACCCAGTCCATCGCCTTCCAGAACGCCGAGTGGGCCTACACCCTCGGTTGCGCTCTCGCTGTCAAGCGTGGCGCCAAGTCCGCTTCTGAGGCTGCCGCCATCATCGGCGAGGGCATCCAGGCCTTCACCGTTCCCGGCTCCGTCGCCGAGGACCGCAAGGTCGGTCTGGGCCACGGCAACCTGGGCGCTATGCTGCTCTCCGACGACACCGAGTGCTTCGCCTTCCTGGCAGGTCACGAGTCCTTCGCTGCCGCTGAGGGTGCTATCGGCCTGGCTCTGAACGCCAACAAGGCTCGCAAGAAGCCGCTGCGCGTCATCCTCAACGGTCTGGGCAAGGACGCTGCTCAGATCATCGCCCGCATCAACGGCTTCACCTACGTGAAGACCCAGTTCGACTACTTCACGGGCGAGCTCAAGGTCGTCGAGACCATCCCCTACTCCGATGGTCCCCGCGCCGCCGTCAACTGCTACGGCGCCGACGACGTCCGCGAGGGCGTTGCCATCATGTGGCACGAGAACGTCGACATCTCGATCACCGGTAACTCCACCAACCCCACGCGCTTCCAGCACCCCGTCGCTGGCACCTACAAGAAGGAGCGCCTCGAGGCTGGCAAGAAGTACTTCTCCGTCGCTTCTGGTGGCGGCACTGGCCGTACCCTGCACCCGGACAACATGGGCGCCGGCCCTGCCTCTTACGGCATGACCGACACCATGGGCCGTATGCACTCCGACGCCCAGTTCGCCGGTTCTTCCTCCGTGCCTGCGCACGTCGACATGATGGGTCTCATCGGCATGGGCAACAACCCCATGGTCGGTGCCACCGTTGCCTGCGCTGTCGCCGTCGAGGAGGCCCTCAAGGCCTAATCGCGCTTGCGCGATGCTCATATAGTTGAGCTTTGGAGCCGCTATCCACCCGGGTAGCGGCTCTTTTTTATTCCAAAACAGCCAATCGCTTTGGATTGCGCCACGAAAACGGCCCATCTACTACGTTTAACCCGCATGGGCCGACCATAGCCGGGTTTTTTGAAAATCAATAAGCCGTCTACCTGCGGTTTTAATTTTGTGGTTCTCGATATGGTTGGGGGTGACCGCTCAAACGTAGTAGATAGGCCCATTTCGTGGCGAGCGGATCGACCCGAGGCGCAGGGTAGCTAAAAGAGCCCCGTCCCAAATTATCTACTCCAAAATAGAGGTCCGATATATCAGTTGCAGCGAAATACGAGATGTCCGGAGACGAAGCCAGCGAATGCGTATGACGTCCACCTGCCATATTCGCCCTTTACCGAATAGCGCGGCCTTTGCATCGCATTAGTCGATCACCCATGCGACAATGCGCCGGACGAGAAAGGAATCAGATGGAATCGACTGATGTACTGGTAATTGGATCTGGCATTGCGGGCCTTTGCGCCGCCATCGAAGCGGCACGCGAGGGCGCGACCGTTGCCATCGCAAGCGCCGGCAAGACCATGAGCGGATCGAGCTTCTTCCCGGGCACCTGGGGCCTTGGTCTTATTGGCCCCGTCGACGAAGACGACGAACAGGACCTCATCGATACCATCCAGACCGTCGGCGGCGGCGTTGCCGACCCCGAGCTCGTCCAGACGTTCGTCCACGGCATTCCCCAGGCAATTACATGGCTCGAACGGGAGCTGGGTGTTGAACTCCAACGTCCGCAAAGTGCCGAGAGCGCCCAGCAAAAGCAATTTATCCCCTGCTTTGACCATAAGACACGCAAATGGCGCGGCCTCACTCGCAAGCCCCTTGAGGACGCGTGTGCGGCCCAGATCGAGTCTCTCGGCATTCGCCTGCTTCCCCGCCACGAGCTTATCGACCTTATTGAGGACACGCCCGGAAAGATTGTCGGCACCACGCTCTACGACCGCACAAACAAGCATCTCGTACCTATGGCAGCCAAGGCCACCATCATCGCTGCAGGCGGCACGGGTGGCCTGTTCGAGCGAAGCCTCACTTCAGCCGACGTGCTCAGCTCCTCGCAGGCCATCGCGCTGGCACACGGCGCAACGCTCACTAATATAGAGTTCATGCAGATGATGCCCGGCTTCATTGAGCCTAAGCGCAACCTGGTCTTTAACGAGAAGACCTGGCGCTACGTCACGTTTGACCAACCGGTCGATATTACCAATGAAAAGCTGGACGATCTACTTGAGCAACGCTCAGGATATGGCCCTTTCACATCGCGCCTGGCTTCCCGCGCCATCGATCTTGCCATCGATCAAGCGGGTGCCGAAGGCCTGGCACTCCACTACGACTTCCCCCGCGAGGACGTCCCCGAGTTTGTGCAGACCTTTGCTACCTGGCTACAAGACGAGCACGGCATCGCGCCGACCGACGAGATGCGTGTGGCGATGTATGCCCACGCAGCCAACGGTGGCATCAAAATCGACAAGACCGCGTACACGGGCGTTGAGGGCCTCTATGCCTGCGGCGAGACGACAGGCGGCATGCACGGCGCCGACCGCATTGGTGGCTTATCAAGTGCCAACGGCATCGTGTTCGGGAGCATCGCGGGCGCATCGGCAGCCCTTGCAGCGCAGAAGGAGCCTGAGGCAGCCCTGAAGGCGGATATCACCCTCCCCCAGTACGGCATTGCCACAACAGATGCCGAACGCCTGACACACAGCCTTAGGCACACGATGAGCACCTATTGCATGATCAACAGGACCGAAACAGGCCTATCCGAGGCCCTGCAACAGCTTGAAAGCCTGCAAGACAAGGCCATGGCGCTGAGCAAGCCGCATGCCGATGACAGCGAGATCGCAGCCCTCGCCCGCCTACAGTCGCAGATTCGACTAGCACAGGAAATGGTCAAAGCCATGCGCAAGCGAACTGAAAGCTTAGGTTCGCACTATCGAGCAGACTAAATCGATTCTCACTTTGAGTTTGATCACAACTTCTCAACATGCATCGAGTCCCGTAAGCAAGATTCCCCTAAGGAGAACGCGCCTACGGGGCTTTAGCCGTGTTTCCCTAAGGGAATCACGGTGCAGATTACTCAGCTCCGCGCCCTTTCGGGTTCGACCCCATGCGAGGTCAACAAAAAAGCGACCAGCCTGAGCCAGTCGCTTTAACAATCTTTGGGTGGGCCGTCAGGAGGTCAGCCTGCTGCGCAGGCGGTCACTGCGGCGCTTCGCGCCTTGCGCGCTGCGCTGGCAAATGCTTACGCATTTCCTCAGCTCCGCGCCCCGACGGGTTCGACCCCGTGCGAGGTCAACAAAAAAGCGACCAGCCTAAGCCAGTCGCTTTAACGATCTTTAGGTGGGCCGTCAGGGGGTCGAACCCTGGACCTTGGGATTAAGAGTCCCCTGCTCTACCAACTGAGCTAACGA
>USPT01000049.1 GCA_900556705.1 uncultured Collinsella sp. | reverse complement strand
TGGACGAGTAAGGCGACTTGTGCAAGGACCCCTTGCGACTCGATAGGTATAACTGTATAAAATGCCTGCTCAAGGCGCCTGTGCGAACAATGGTTGCACAGGCGCCTTTTTTGCATAGAGAGGGCGCAAAAACAGGGTTTTTGACACGCTTTATGCATTCGAGTTGTGGAAAACTCCTGTTGAGAGGATGTGAGTTTTACGCAATTGACGTGCGCCTTTTAAGTAAAACCGCAGGTCGCGATTTGCTCGGGGTACTATGCAGCGCGATCGAATCACACGCAGCTCAAACGCAGCAAAAACGCACTACGGAGGTTTCCAGCTACATGAGGATTGATTCACGAAAACCGAAAGCCGCCGCCCTTTCCGCCGCTCTGACCGTGGCACTTTTGGCGGGCGCCGGTGCAACTGATGCCCACGCCGCAACACTGTCCGATACGGTTGGATCTACGCCGTCCGAGACGACGCTGGTGCAGCCCGTTGACTATCGCGGCGATGGTTATGGTTCCATGCAGGAGTGGAACGCCTCGATGGGGGCCAAGCGCGATTCCCTTGAGATGCGCGCTCAGATCATTATGAATATGTATGGCGACTATGCTACCGATGACGAGCGTGCTGTGCTGCAGGGTTGCATCGACGGTGCGGGTAGCCTGTTGACGATGGGGGAGGTCGACGCCAAGTCGACCGAGCTCGATGAGCTGCGCGCTGCGCTTGAGGATGCCAAGCGCGAAGCGCTCGAGGCTGCCGCCGAGGCGGAGGCTGCCGAGGCCGCCCAGGCTTCGTACTACAACGCCGGTTACACTCCGTCTTACGCGTCTGCCGCGTCCTACGCGAACGGATCGGGCCTGACGCGCTCTGCGGGTGTCAATAACTACAACGGGCGCCGCGAGACCTATTACAGCAGCAATGTGCTTTATCACTATCGCACGGGCGAATGGACTCAGGATTCTGAGGGCTTCTGGCGCGATTCCGACGGCTATTACGTTGTTGCCGCGGGCGATATGGCCCAGGGCTCGACCTTTACGGGCTCCAAGGGTGATTGCAAGGTCTATGACTCCGGCTGCGCTGCCGGAACCACCGATTACTACACCGGTTGGTAATTTTTCTGCATCACGGATATTTGGCGGACGGGCGTCTTTACCGAGCTTTAGGGCAACGTAAAGACGTCCGTTCTATGTATGCGTTTGAGTTAACAGAGCCCTTACCGTGGCGGTACGCTGGGCGTATGGATGCGGGGCACACTGGTTCTTGAGAAATAAGGTCTTTCTCTTGGAGGAAGTGGTCTTGTGAATGCTCGAGATATTGCCGTTGCCGCCGTCGCGTTGATGCTTGGCTGCCTTGGTCCCACGGCCGCGCTCGTCGCGGGCATGCAGGGGACATGCGGGGCTGCTCCTATCGTGGTCGGCGCGCTGATCGCGGCCACGCTGCTGGGAAGCGCAGGCGTGGTTCTTTGCCGCGACGATGAGGACGAGGTGCCGGGGTCGCAACGCTAACTGTTGTGAGATCGGCCGCCGGTCATAGACGAAGATGAAGGCCGCCGCAGGGGAAAGGTTCCCTTGCGGCGGTTTTGCTGTTAAGGCTGTTGAATGCGGCGCGTCGGCGCTACCAGCTTTTCTCGATATCGCGGATGCGCCGATAGAGCCACTCGTTTTGCGGTGCCTGGATATCGTGTTTGGCTGCGAGGCGGCAGATGGTGCCCGCGAACTCATCAACCTCGGTTTTGCGCCTTGCGATGCGGTCTTGAGCCATCGAGGGCATACCGGCGGGGTCGATTCCCTCGATGAGGTGCACCATTTGCGTCAGGTCTGCCTCGGTCAGTTCAACGCCCTCGGCGTTGGCGACCTCAAGCGTTTCGCGCATGGCGGAAACAAAGCAGCGACGCTGCTCGGAGCCCGGCTCCGTGGCGCTTCCGTAGGTCCCGCCGTAGGCCATGCAGGTCTGGTTGATGCCGTCGTTGAGCATGAGTTTGGCCCACATGCGGTGGGCGATGTCGTCCTCGACGGTATGGGCGATGCCGCAGCGCGTATAGAGCTCGTCGATTGCGGTGATGGTTGCGGGGTTCGTGCCGGCCGCCGCGCCAAAGCGGATTTCGCCCGCATTGGTAAAGGTGAGCGCGCCGTTGAGAAACACGGCGTCCATGCCCTGGCAGATACCAAGAACGGTATGCTCCCAGCCAAAGCATTCGGCAATCTTTTGCTCGCTCGTAATGCCGTTGCCCAGCGAGGCGATGAGCGTGTTGGGTCCCACGACGCGCTCCATAGTCTTGAGTGCTTGGTCGAGACCGGTGGTCTTGACTGTCAGGATGACCAGATCGGCGGGCGTCGCCTCGCTGGCGCGGACGGACGTGAGATCGCAGGGCTTGCCGTTGACGGTGAGCGCGTCGTTCGCGTGACGCTCAAAACGGGTGTCATCCATAACGTATTCGACGGCGTCATTGCCGAGGGCCTTGGCAATCATGCTGCCGTAGAGCAGGCCGACGCCGCCCTTGCCGATAAAGGCGACCTTGTTGATCTGCATGTGAATCATCTCCCCATGTAAAAGGCGCCCGCGTAAGGGGCGCCTGATGGATTGTATGCTGCCAGGGTGATTGGTGGGTGCGCGGGGCGGCTGTTATGAAAAAGAAACTATTGCGCTGTGCGCTTATGCCGCGAGGCAGACCGCAAAGACGCGGGCGGGGTATCCGACGCCATCGCGGACCTTGGGGAAGGTGCAGAAGATGACGGCGCCTGTGGCGGGAAGCTCGTCCAGATGGTCCATGACTTCGATTTGATGGCGGTCGACCGAGAGGATGTATTGCTCGCCGGGGTAGGGGTAGGCGTCCTCGCACGTGGTGATGCCCGGCTCCTTTCATCGGGCTTTTTGCTGATGTTAAAGCGGTGCCGTGACGGCTCGATTTCTGCTGCGTTACGATACGTTCTCAATTGCGATTCCGATGTGTTTCGATGACGTGACGGGTTTGTTTCGCCTTGTCAGGGCTTCGATGGGAGGGGAGGGGCCGTGCAATACCGCGTTGACCCTAAAAGTGGTAACCGAATATCCGCTCTGGGTCTGGGCTGCATGAGGTTTCCCGGTGCGCCGGGACGTCCGGATGCGAAGACAGCCGATGCCATCATTTCCCGTGCGGTGGAGCAGGGGATTAACTACCTGGACACGGCCTATCTCTATCCCGGCAACGAGGCGTGCGTGGGTGCGTCGCTTGAGCGCCTGGGCTTGCGCGACCAGGTTTTGCTCGCAACCAAGCTGCCGCATGCTTCGTGCAAATGCGCGGAGGATTTCGACCGGTTCTTCGACGAGCAACTGCGCCGCCTACGGACTGACCATATCGACTATTACCTTATGCACAACATTACCTCGCCCGCCCAGTGGGAACGTGTGGTGGCGTTGGGCATCGAGGACTGGATCGCGCAGCAAAAGGCTGCAGGGCGTATTCGTCAGATAGGCTTTTCGTACCACGGCAGCGCGGCGGACTTCCTTACGATGCTCGATGCGTATGAGTGGGACTTTTGCCAGATCCAGTACAACTACGCTGGAGAACGATATCAGGCGGGAACGGCGGGGCTCATGGCCGCCGCCGAGCGAGGTCTCGCGGTGTTTGTGATGGAGCCGCTTTTGGGCGGACGCTTGGCAGGCAAATTGCCTCCGCGGGCGCGCGCTGTTCTCGATGGTGCATGCGATCGACATTTGCATACGCCTGCCGCTTGGGGGCTCTCGTGGGTGTGGAATCATCCCCAGGTGACCATGTTGCTTTCGGGTATGACCGATACCGCGCAGGTGGACGAGAATTCGTCACTGGCAGACCTCGCGTTGCCGAATTCGATGACGGCCAACCAGCTCGACACGATTGCGCGCGTGTTGATGGAGTTTGAGAAATCGAACCGTGTGCCCTGCACGGGATGCGGCTATTGCATGCCGTGCCCTAAAGGCATCAATATCCCTGGATGTTTTGCCGCCTACAACGCAAGCTATGCGCACAGCTGGTTTACGGGGCTGTCTCAATACTTTACGGCGAGCGCGGTGCGCACAAGCGAGCCCAAGTTGGTGAGCAATTGCGTCAAATGCGGCAAATGCGCGCGGCACTGCCCGCAGCACATCGATATTCCCGAGCGTCTCGACGATGTGCGCCGACGTTGCCAGCCTGGTCCCGTGACGGCGGTGCTTAAGGCCTTCGGCAAAACGCGCTCCTCATGACCCTTTTATAACTTGCGGTGGAATAGTTCCTGTTTGCGGCAGAATAGGGGCCAAACAGGAACTATTTCACCGCAACTGAAGGGGGCTGTCGTGGGTCATCGAGATTCATGTGATGATTTGCGTGAGGTTCGTTGGGGCGTTTTAGGCGCCGGGCACATTTCGCATCGATTTGCATCGTCGCTCAAGGAGGTGGACGGGGCACGGCTTGTGGCTGCGGCCGGCCGCACTCCTGCACATGTCGAGGAATTTTGCCGAGCGTTTTCGATCGATGCTGCGCATGGCCATGCCTCGGTCGACAATAACGGCGACGCGGCTTATGGCGCGCTGATTGCCGACCCCGATGTCGACGCAATCTACTTGGCTCTTCCGCATGGCATGCATACGCGTTGGGCCTGTCGCGCGCTGCGCGCCGGAAAGGCCGTGCTGTGCGAAAAGCCGGCCGTTTTGAGTGAGGAAGAGGCTCTCTCGATTGCCTCCATCTCTCGCGAGCGCGGCGTGCTGTTTATGGAGGCGATGAAGAATCGGTTTTGCCCGATGCGCACTCGCGTGAAGGACTTGCTTGCGTCGGGTGAGCTTGGCCGTATTGTCTCGATTGAAAGCGTGCAAAAGCTCGATTACGGCGAGTCTCCTTCGGGCTATCTGCTTGATCCGTTGCAGGGCGGCTGTCTATATGACATGGGCTGCTATGCGGTCGGTTGGTTTGAGGATTTGCTCGCGGGCGCGTGCGAGGTTTCGTCCCGTGAAGTTCGCTGGCGTGACGTATCGGGCGGTCGCGTCGATTGGGCCGACGAGATCCATATGAGCGTCGGCGGTATACCCATTCATATGGTGTGCGACGGCAAAGCAACATATGAAAGCCGCTTAACGATTGCCTGTGAGCGGGGTTCGTTGGAAATCGAGCGTCTCCATCGCCCCGAGCTCGCCCATGTGAAGTACTCCGACGGGCGAACGCTCGAAATAAATGCCCCGTTTGAGGTCGATGATTTCTACGGCGAAATCCAGCATGCGACGCAGCTCATTCAGGCGGGGAAACTCGAAAGCCCCATCATGTCCCTAGCCGCCACGCAGCGCTGCGCGCACATCATCGATGCAATCCGTCTAGCCCTCTAGGACTTGGCGCTGACGCGTAGGGGATCATGACGCCGGCGCCCGTGGTGCCTGGCGGCCCACATCTCTGATGCCCCTTTTATAACTTGCGGTGGAATACGGTCTGTTTGCGCCAAAATAAGGCACCAATAGACCGTATTTCACCGCAACTGATGAGGGGGAGTTGGAGATGCTGACGATCGGGTGCCATCTTTCGACGACGAAGGGCTATCGGGCGATGGGGGAGACGGCGTTGTCCATTGGCGCCAATACCTTTGCGTTCTTTACGCGCAACCCGCGCGGTGGCAAGGCAAAAGACCTTGACATGGATGACGTGGCGGCCCTGCGCGAGCTTATGGAGCAAAACGACTTTGGCCCGCTCGTGGCTCATGCCCCGTATACCTATAACCCCTGCTCCGCTAAGGAGCGGGCGCGCGAGTTTGCCCTGGAGGCCATGGCCGAGGATCTACAGCGCATGGAAGCGCTGCCCGGCAACTACTACAATTTTCATCCCGGTGCGCATGTGGGACAGGGGGCAGACGTCGGCATTCAGATGATTGTCGACACGCTGTGCCAGGTGATGTTTGAGGGACAGCAGACGACGGTATTGCTTGAGACCATGGCAGGCAAGGGCACCGAGGTGGGCCGTAGCTTTGAAGAACTGGCGTGCATTATCGAGGGCGTTGCCGCCAAGTGCCCAGAGCTGTCCGATAAGCTGGGCGTTTGTTTGGACACCTGCCATGTGAGCGATGCCGGCTACGACATCATCCATGATCTGGACGGCGTACTCGACGAGTTCGACCGCGTGGTGGGTATCGATCGCTTGCATGCCGTACACATCAACGATTCGAAGAACCCTTGTGGCGCCCATAAAGATCGTCACGAGTGCATCGGCAAGGGATACCTTGGCAGCGAGGAATTTGGTGGCGGTATGCAGGTTATGCAGAATATTGTATCGAATGGCCACTTGCGTTCGCTGCCGTTTATTTTGGAGACTCCGAACGAACTTGCAGGTTATGCAACTGAAATTAGACTATTAAGGTCATTGCAGCAGTAATGACTGTCACAAAGTAGAGTATTCCATTCACGTTATGGGTTTGTTTCAATCAGTTTTCTCATTGCAGATTCGTAATTCCGGGTGCATAATAGCCAACAGTTTTTGCAGACCTCTGAATCAAACGAGGTCACCGGAAGGAGACTGATTATGAAGCTGAAGAAGCTTGGCGCATTTGCCGCCACGGGTGCTATGGCGCTCGCCCTCGCTCTGACGGGCTGCGGCTCGTCCAACGCCACCTCTGGTTCTGATGCCGGTTCCAGCAGCTCTGACGACGCTAAGGTCGAGAAGGTCGACGGCTCCAAGGAGTACGCGCTCGTCAAGGACGGTACGCTGACCGTCGGCACCTCTGCCGAGTACGCTCCGTTTGAGTACAAGGATGACAACGGCGATTATCAGGGCTTTGACCTTGAACTCATCAAGGCTATCGGCGACAAGCTGGGCCTGGATGTCGAGTATGTCAACAATGACTTTGACACGCTGGTTCCGGGCGTCGCTTCGGGCGCCAAATATGACGTCTCCATCGCGGCTATCACCGACACGCCCGAGCGCGAGAAAGAAGTCACTTTCTCCGATTCCTACTACATGGACGATCAGGCTATCGTGACCAAGG
>USPT01000048.1 GCA_900556705.1 uncultured Collinsella sp. | reverse complement strand
CCGGCGGCACGGCTAAGGATATTGCCGTCGACGCTAAAACGCAGGACAGGTCCGGCACCAACGCAAAATGGTCGAAAACCGTGCGCCCGCCGCGTCTGGGCGGAGCCGAACGTGTGGGAGTGTTTGCCACGCGCAGTCCGTTTCGCCCTAATCCCATCGGGCTCACCTGCGTCAAGCTTGATCGTGTCGAGCTCACCGACGATGGCCCCATCATCCATGTGTTGGGGGCCGACCTGCGCGACGGTACGCCCATCTACGACATCAAGCCCTACATTCCGTTTGCGGACTGCCACCCGGATGCGACCGGAGGCTGGATCGAGGATGCTCCGTGGCAAGAGCTCGATGTTGAGTTTCCGCAAGCACTGCAGGATATGGTCCCGCCCGCAAAGCTCCTCGGCTTGGTCGAGGTCCTTCGCCAAGACCCGCGCCGCGCGGGCAGCAAGCACGAGCCACACCGCGTCTATCATCTGGCTTACGCCGGGCTCGACATATCGTTTACGGTCGATGAAACCCAGCTAACCGTAGTTGCCGTCAACGACGCGCAAGACTAACCAGCCATTCGTCCGCACCCGTCAAATTAAGCGCCAAACCCCGCGCCAAAACCGCCCACGCTGGTGGACAATAACGCCTACCAAAACAATCAACTTTGCACGGGAGTCCAGCATGAAATACGACTTTAGCTCGCTAATCGATCGCCACGGCATGGACTCCATCGCCGTTGACTCCTGGGGCGAGATCCCCGGTATGGCTCCGAACGCACCCGACGAGGGCTTCGACCGCATTCCCATGTGGGTGGCCGACATGAATTTTGCCACGGTGCCCACGGTCCAGGAGCACATCATTCAGCGCGCTCAGCATCCCATGTTTGGCTACTTTAACCCGCGCTCCGAGTATTTCGACCGCATCATCGAATGGCAGAGCCGCCGCAATGGCGTCGAGGGTCTGCGCCCTGAACATATCGGCTACGAAAACGGCGTGCTGGGCGGTGTCGTGTCGACGCTGCGTGCGTATGTTCAGCCAGGCGATGCTGTGCTGGTCCACAGCCCTACCTACATCGGCTTTACCAAGTCCATTGAGGCTGCGGGCTATCGTATTGTCCACAGCCCGCTTAAGCTCGACGACCAGGGCGTGTGGCGTATGGACTTTGAGGACATGGAGCACAAGCTCGCCCAAAACCACATCCATGCCGCGGTGTTCTGCTCGCCGCACAATCCCTGCGGCCGCGTATGGGAGCGCGACGAGATTGAGCGCGCCATGGACATCTATTGCCAGCACGATTGCGTGGTGATCTCGGACGAGATTTGGTCCGATATCATTCTGCCGGGTCACAAGCATATTCCGACGCAGTCGGTGAGCGAGGATGCCCGCATGCGCACGGTTGCCCTCTATGCGCCGAGCAAGACGTTTAACCTGGCGGGCCTTGTCGGCAGCTACCACATTGTCTACAACGAGACGCTGCGTGACCGCATCTGCGCCGTGTCCAACAAGACCCACTACAACGAGATGAACGTCCTCTCCATGCATGCGCTTATCGGTGCCTACCAGCCGCAGGGCTATGAGTGGGTGGACGAGCTCAATCAGGTGCTTGCCGGCAATATCGAGTACTTCTGCAATTACGTGGACGAGCATTTTGAGGGCGTGTCCTATTCGCGTCCGCAGGGCACGTACATGGTGTTTCTGGACTGCACCGAGTGGTGCCGAGAGCATGGCCGCGATATTCAGTGGTTGCTCGATGAGGGGGCACGCGTGGGCGTGGGGTATCAGGACGGCCGCCCGTTCCACGGACCCTGCCACATTCGCGTGAATCTGGCGCTGCCGCTTTCGCGCGTAAGGGAGGCGTGCGACCGCCTGGACCGCTACGTTTTTAATGCACGGTAAGTGAGCACTGCATGCGGGGCCTTCTGCCAAGTCGGCTGGAAGGTCCCACACGGTAAAGCGCCTGTAACAATTGGGCACTCGTGTGGTTTTGTTTGCTATTATCTTTAACCATTTAAGTCTGTAAACAGGATCGTATGGAGCTCGATGAAAAGATCCTGTCGCTCGGTTGCCATTTCGTTGTTTGTTGCGCTTGCAGTGGCGAGCGTCTTTGTCGTAGCGATAGCTGGCTGCTCCGGGTCGAATGACGGAGCCTCGACGTCTGCATTAGAAGGTCTGGACGCCTCGCAAGTCAAAGACGACGACCTTAAGACGCTCAACGTCGGAAGCGACCTCTATCCACCGTTTGTGTATACCGACGAGTACGGCGATATCGTTGGCCTGGATGTCGAGATATTGACCGAGGCTTTGGCTCGCATTGGTTACAAGCCAAAATACCAGCTGATCGACTGGGAAAAGAAGAAGGAGCTGCTGGCGAGCGGCGAACTCGATTGTGTCATGGGCAGCTTTAGTATGACGGGTCGCGAAAACGAATATCGTTGGGCCGGCCCGTACCTTGCGAGCCGCCAGGTGGTCGCGGTCGATTCCCAGAGCGATATCTACACGCTTGCCGATCTTGAGGATAAGATCGTGGCGGTTCAGTCCACCACCAAGCCCGAGGACATTTTGCTCAATCGCATAAATGAAAACGTTCCGCAGATCAAGGAACTCTACAGCTTTTCGGACGGTTCATACCTGAACCCGGCGCTCGTCGAGGGCCTGGTCGACGCTATCGCCGCGCATGAGTCCTCGTTCCTCACCTACGAAAAAGACTATGGTGTGACATATCGCATTTTGGATGAGCCGCTGCTAGAGGTCGGTTTGGGCACCGCTTTCGATATCAACGATACGCGTGGCATCGACGTCAAGCTCACTCATGCCTATCAAGAAATGCTTGCCGATGGCACCATGGAACGCCTGGTGTCAAAGTACTTCGATGACCCTTCGCCATTTTTGAATATGGAGGGCCTGTCATGATCGATGCGCCCGACCACGCTGCTCAGGAGCGGGGCAATCGTTCGGCAGGGGCATGGCTCCTTGTCGCTCTGCTGGGGATAGCGCTCTCGGTTGTTGCCGGCATGATGAGCTACGGTTACACGACGGCCCAAGCCGAGCAGCGCTTTGCCGACGTTGTCGATTACGTGGCGACGCAGAGCCTTTCCTACGATGCATTCAACAGCGCCTATACGACCAAAAACCTGATTCGCGTTATGGAGATCGCCGGAGAGGCTGCCCGCGATATGGAGCGCGACGGTTCAGTGGATAACGCCATGCTGGAGCAATACGCCGACCAGTTCAACGTGAGCGCGCTGATCGTGACGGACGCATCGGGCAATTTGGTGTCCGAGTCCTCAACGGGCGATGTGGACTACGGGTCGCTCGCTACGTATCTCAAAGAATCACCCGTGCTGGAGGTGGCAACTCATCCGCTTAAGTCCTATACCGCCCGCATCACGCTTGCGGATGATTCGGTCGCAGACATTGGCTGCGTGACTCGGCAGGATGGCGAGGGCATCGTTATCGCGGTAAGGCATCAGAGTGCGAAAGCGGTTGCAAGCAATACACTCAAACTGCAGAGCTTGCTTGATGGCTATGAAACCATCGATAGCGGCAATATCGTGATCGAAAGCGACGGCAAGGTCGTTGCGACCAATGCCGTTGAACCCACCGTATTGGGCGTGTTCGATCTGCCTGCGACGGATGTCTTTATTGTCGACGGTATTAAGGATCGATGCCTGGCTGGTAAGGTCAGATTGGTTAACGCCGACGGCGAGTGGTATTTGGGCACATTTGGAAAAGCGCACAAATTCTATGTGTACACCTATGCCTCGGCGCAGCGCTACTTTGAGGTCGCCGCGGCTGTTGCCGCCGGCGTGCTGGTGCTCTACGGCGGTGTTATAGCCGTTGTTGTGACGGTGCGTCGCCGCGCTGATCGTCGACGTTTGACGGACTTGCTGCAGCAGGAGCGCGACTATGGCGACAAGCTGGCAAAGGCGGCGCGTGAGGCCTCGTCTGCCAACTCGGCAAAGACGGAGTTTCTGCGTCGCATGAGCCACGATCTGCGCACGCCCATCAACGGTATTCGCGGCATGGTCGAGGTTGGCGATGCCAATGCGGACGATCTGCAAAAGCAGACTGAGTGCCGCTCAAAAATCTGGACGGCATCGGGACTGCTGCTCGACCTTGCCAACGAGGCGCTCGATATGAGTCGCCTGGAGAGCGGGCAGGTCGACCTGAACCTCGTGCCCATAAATTTGGTGGCCCTCAACTGTGAAGTGCGCGATATTCTGGAGCGCCAGGCCGAGGAGCGTCTGGTGACAATTATCTCCGACCAGCAGACGCTTAATCATCCCTATGCGCGGGTGAGCGTGACGCACCTCAAGCGTTTGTTGCTCAATATTGCCGGCAATGCCGTCAAGTACAACCGCCAGGGCGGCTATGTTCGCCTGGTGTGCCGCGAGGTGGAGCCAGCGGATGGCGTCCCCGTCTATGAATACACGATCGCCGACAACGGTATTGGTATGAGCGAGGAGTTCCAACAGCACCTCTACGAGCCGTTTTGTCGCGAGGAGCAACAGGTGGAAGGCGCTTCATCGGGAACTGGCCTGGGCGCGCCTATCGCAAAACAGTTGGTCGAGCTTATGGGCGGAACCATGAACTTTACGAGTGTCTTGGGGCAGGGGACGACGTTTACCATCCGCCTACCGTTCGAGAAGTGCGACCGCTCCGAGATTCCTCAGGCAGTTCGCGTAGATGCGGGCGATGGCGATGCGCTCCAGGGCCTGCGCGTTTTGCTCGTAGAGGATAACGATCTGAACGCCGAGATCGCGCAGTTTACGCTCAGCCGTGCCGGTGCCGTCGTGACGCATGCTAAGGATGGTGAGTCTGCCGTCGAGGCGTTTGCCGCGAGCGCACCGCACGAGTGCGACGTGGTGTTGATGGACATCATGATGCCCGGTATCGATGGCCTTGAGGCCACGCGTCGAATTCGAGCACTCGATCGCGAGGATGCCGCGACCACGCCGATTATCGCCGTGAGCGCCAACGCCTTTGCCGACGACCGCAGGCTTTCGCGTGAGGCGGGCATGGACGCGCACCTGAGTAAACCCGTGAGCTCGCAAGAGCTCGTCGAGGCGCTAGCGCACATCGCCGCCGACGCTTCATAAGCATATGGCCCGGTTCCAAGGTGGGTTGGAACCGGGCCATATTGTTATTGATGAGGCCTGCTGAGGGGCTTACTTTTCTTGAATCTGCTTGCCGCAGAGATGCTCAATTGAAATCTCGTAGAGCTGGACGCCCTTGATGTCCTTGGCGATTTCCTCTTCGACTTCTTCGGCAGAAGGGTAGTACTTAAGGGCGAGCTGGCGGACTTTGTCCTCGATAAACGCGGGGGTGTCATTCGCCAGGCGACAACGGCCAAAGACGACGGTGCTCATAACGTAGGGAGCCCAGTCACCGTCCTGGTACCACTCGTTGCCGTATACGGTAAAGCAGACCTTGTCATCGCGCTTGAGTGCGTCGACCTTGTGGCCGGCTTTGGCGCCATGGAAATAGATCTTGTCGTGCTCGGCGTCAAAGAAGTAGTTGACGGGAATGGCGTACGGGTAGCCATCGTCGCCGTTGACGGCAAAGACGCCGCGCTTGCAGGTGGCGAGCAGTTTGCGCGCTTCCTCGTCGGTGATAGCGCGTTTCTTTCGACGTAAGGGCCTAAACATCGTTGGCTTCCTTTCTGGTCGTGCGTAGTGGTTGAGCACAAACTATAGCGAAATGGATCCGTTTTTCTTGATGCGGGCGAGTATGTTTTTGAGCTTGTTAAAGTCGAGCGGTTTGGACAGATGGGCGTTCATGCCGGCGTCATGTGCCGCCTTGGCGTCCTCGGCAAAGGCGTTGGCGGTGAGCGCGATGATGGGGATATCGGCTGCATCGACCTTCTCGCTCAGACGAATCGTGCGGGTTGCCTCATAGCCGTCCATGTCCGGCATCATAATGTCCATCAGGATCGCATCGAAGCTGCCGGCGGGATGCGACAGGTACAGATCGACGACTTCGTTGCCGTTGGCGGCGCGGGTGACCACGATGCCCTCGGATTCTAGCAGCGCCTGGGCAATCTCGGCATTCAATTCGTTGTCTTCGGCGAGCAGTACGTTCATGTCGGCGAGCGAGCAGTCGAGCGCCCCCTCGACCGTATTCGCCCGCGCCTGGGGGTTCTTGTCGATATCGAGCGGAATCTGGACGTTGAACGTACTCCCCACGCCAACCTCACTCGAAATCTCAATCGTACCGCCCATCAGTTCAATAAGCGACTTGACGATTGGCATGCCCATGCCGGTTCCTTGGAACTTGCTGCGCGCATCATCACCTTCTTGGGCAAACGGTTCATAGATATGCTTTAAAAACTCGGGAGCCATGCCAATGCCAGTATCCGAAACGCTAAAGCAAAAGAGCGCGCGCCCATCATCGAGTGGCTTGGTCTTTGAACTAAAGGTGACGGAGCCGCCGTGCTTGTTGTACTTAATGCTGTTGTCTAACAGGTTGATTATGATCTGTCGGATATGGGTGGGACTGCCGATCATGTATGGCCCCGTGGCGTACGGCAGACTATTGTCCTGCATTGTGATGCCGTTATCGGATGCGCGGAGCTTGCACAGCACCAGCGTATCGTCACAGAGCTCTTTGAGGTTAAAAGGCGCATGTTCCAGAGTTAGCTTGCGGTCTTCGATTTTGCCCATCTCGAGGATGTCGTTGATCAGCGAGAGTAGGTGATTGGCGGCAACACGCGCCTTGGCGCGGCTTTCGCGGGCGGCCTGCATGTCGCCGTCTTTCAATTCCTCAATTTCGATAAGACCCAGGATGCCGTTGAGTGGCGTACGGATGTCGTGGCTCATGCGCGTGAGGAATGCCGTCTTAGCGGCGTTGGCGGCATCGGCTTTTTCGCGCTCGGTTCGAGCGCGCACGAGCGTCCAGATGAGCAGGACGATGCCGACCGACAACATACCGATGAGGGCAGCGGCAATAGCGGCGCGGTTGCGATAAAGGAATCGAAGCGTGTCGGATTCCTGGGCTGTGTACGACGTGGAGGAGTAATTGCTTGCGGAGAGCGATTCTCCGGCATTGATGATGCCCTTGTTGATGATTCC
>USPT01000047.1 GCA_900556705.1 uncultured Collinsella sp. | reverse complement strand
CCGACTACCACGAGGAGATTCTGTCTGCCGTGGCGCCCGCTTCCATGTCCATGGCGGGTGGCGGCGGCATTGTCCGCACCGGAGTAGCCGAGCCGCAAGACGATGATCCGCTCATTTGGGAAGCCGCCCATATTGTGGTGGAATCGCAGCTTGGCTCCACATCTGGCCTGCAACGTCGTCTGAAGGTTGGCTACGCGCGTGCCGGGCGTATTATGGACATGCTGGAAGAAAAGGGTGTCGTCGGCCCGCCCGACGGTTCCAAGCCGCGCGAGGTCCTGTTGGACGAGGAGGGGCTTGCCGCGCTGGAGTCTGTCGACGCCGAGATGGCACGTGAAGATCGTGAGTTTGGAGGATTCTGATGGCTGCACGCTTTGGTGACATGCTGCTCGAGCAGCGTCGCCGAATGGGCCTTTCCATTCAGCAGGTCGCCAACACCATCAAAATCAGGCCGCAGATCATCGAGTTTTTCGAGACCGGTAACTTTGCCTCGATGCCGCCGCGCGGCTATGCGCAGGGCATGATTTCGAGCTATGCTCGCTTTTTGGGCCTCAATCCGCGCGAGGTCGTCAATGCCTACTTTGACGACCTGATGGCATACGAACGCGAGACGTCGCAGCAGGGCGGTCGTTTTCAGGACGCCGCCGGCTACGTCAATTCGCGTTCCTCGGTCGACAACGGGCGCTTCCTGATGGTTCAGGGCGGTCGTTCGACCCGCTATGGACAGCGTCCTCAGCAGGCCGGTTATATTACCGAGACGGGTTCGGGCGAGGAGATTCGCTCACAGCGTGACCGGTTCCGCAGTACGCCGATGCCCGAGGACCGTGCACTTCCCGCTGCCCGCGGTGTAGCGCGTGACCCTCGTGCCGGCTACGGCGACGGCGGCTATTCCGATCGCGGTTACCGTGGTGCCTCCGCCGGACGCTCTCGCGGTGGCTATGCGGATGCCGATACCACGCAGGTGACGCCGCGTCTTCGCTCTCAATCACAGCCGTATGGCCAGCGCTCTTCGGCTCCGCGTTCGGGCCAGCGTGGCTATCAATGCCGCGGTGAGCTTGCGCCCCGCTCGGGTCAACGCAGCCTTCAGGGCCAGGGCGGCTATCGCGGCCGTCCCGATAGCAATCGCGGTCGTATGCCTCAGGGAGGCGGCCGCAGCAGTTCCGGTCGTGGACGCGGCGGGTCACGTACTCCTCAAAACAACGGGCTCGATCCGCGTATCATCTACGCCGGCATCGGTGCCGTTGCGCTGCTGTTGATTGTGCTCATCGTGGTGCTTCTGCGTGGCTGCGCATCTTCGACGCCCGAGACCACGCCCGAGACGCCCGCTGCTACCAAGACGACGACCAAGAAGTCTTCTAAGAAGACCGAAACGGTTGACGAGGACGAAGACACCGATGAGGCGACGGATGAGTCGACCGATTCGGACGCCACCAAGACGACGGCTAAAAAGGAAGAGAACGAGGTAACGAAGGTCAAGGTCTCCGTTGCCAAGGGAAAGACCGCGTGGATTGAGGTCAAGGTCGACGGCAAGTCGGTCTATGGCGCCCAGGCGACTGGCCCCTTTGAGCAGGAGTACACGCCCGAGTCCTCGATCGAGATCACCACGTCCAAGCCTTCCGATGTCACCGTTACCAAGAACGGTGAAAAGGTTCGTTACGATACCAAGACCTCGGGCGTGGCGCGTGTGACGATCACCGTTCCCAAGAAGGAGACGACTGATTCCGAGAATGGTGAAAGTTCTGATGGTACCGACACCACCGATGGTACCGATACCACCGACGGTACCGATGCCCAGTCCACGGATGGCGCCGATACCGCAACTGACGGTCAGACGCCCACCGATTCTACCGACTATTCGTACGATAGCTACTAAGCCGCTCGTACGCGAAAGGAAACATCATGGCTAAAGATTCCAGCTTCGACGTCGTGTCCGAGGTCAACATGCAAGAGGTCGACAACGCCTTCCAGCAGACCACGCGCGAGATTTCCCAGCGCTATGACCTTAAGGATTCTGGCGCCACGATCGAGCTTTCGAAGGGCGACAAGCTCTTTACGATCAACGCCCCGGCCGACTTTGTCTCCAAACAGATTATCGACGTGTTGAGCTCCAAGCTCATCAAGCGCGGCATCGACCTCAAGGCTGTCTCGTGGGATGCTCCGCAGGCGGCGTCGGGCGGCACCGTGCGCGTGCTCGGCCATATCGTCGAGGGTATCGACCAGGCGACCGCCAAGAAGATCAACAAGGACATCAAGGATCAAAAGCTCAAGGTCAAGGTGACCATCGAGGCCGACAAACTGCGTGTTTCCTCTGCTTCGAAGGACGCGTTGCAGACCGTGATCCAGTTCCTGCGCGACCAGGACTACGGCCAGCCGCTGCAGTTCACCAACTACCGCTAATATCAATCGAAAGGACCGCTCTCCAACATGGATACACCGTTGGGCTCCGTGCTCTACATCACCCTCGGGTGCGCTAAGAACGAGGTTGACACCGACCGCATGCGTTCTCTTTTGACCGCCGCGGGCTACGAGGAGGCATTCGACCCGCAGGATGCCGATATCGCCATCGTCAATACATGTTCGTTCCTCGCCTCCGCAACGTCCGAGAGCATCGAGACCACGCTCGAGCTCGCCAACGAGGTTCTGGACGGCGTTCGTTCTTGCCCCATCGTCATGTGCGGCTGCGTGCCGTCGCGCTATGGCGATGACCTACCTGACGAGCTGCCCGAGGTCGCTGCCTTTGTGAAGGCCGACGAGGAGGACGGCATCGTGGCGGTCATCGATGGCGTGCTGGGTGTCGAGCGCGAGATTGCAGCCTATATCCCGCAGGTCAAACGTACCGTCGAGGGTGCTGTCGCCTACGTCAAGATTTCCGATGGCTGCAACCGCTTCTGCAGCTTCTGCATGATTCCCTACATCCGCGGCCGCTATCATTCGCGCAATGCCGAG
Organism: uncultured Collinsella sp.; assembly: GCA_900556705.1. Classification (GTDB taxonomy): domain Bacteria; phylum Actinomycetota; class Coriobacteriia; order Coriobacteriales; family Coriobacteriaceae; genus Collinsella. The sequence continues at coordinate 4,280 of USPT01000047.1, read as the reverse complement.
AGCATCATCTCCGAGGTGCGCGACCTGGTTGCCGGCGGTGTGCGCGAGATCGTGCTGATCGGCCAGGACACGGGCATCTGGGGTACCGACTTTGCCGACGAGGACGTCGCCGATGGCTCGCCGCGCAATCTGGCGCAGCTGCTGCGTGCCGTCGCCGAGGCCGTGCGCCCGCACAACGTCTGGGTCCGCGTGCTCTATCTGCAGCCCGAGGGCATGACTGACGAACTCATCGAGACGATTCGCGATACGCCCGAGGTGCTGCCCTATATCGATATCCCCGTGCAGCACTGCGACGCGCGCATTCTCAAGGCCATGCGCCGTTCTGGTTCGCGCCAGGAGCTCGAGGACCTGTTCCGCGATCTGCGTGAGCGTATCCCCGGCATCGTGATCCGTTCCACGGCCATGGTCGGCTTCCCGACCGAGACCGACGACGAGTTCCGCGACCTTATCGACTTTATGGACACCGTCGGCTTTGACTACACGAGCGTCTTTGCCTACTCGCAGGAGGAGGGCAGCCTGGCCGCTAAGATGGAGGGTCAGGTCGATGAGGAGGTCAAGCTCGAGCGCGCCCAGGAGGCCATGGACCTGGCCGAGTCGCTCGGTTTTGCCGCCACTGCCGCACATGTGGGCGAGCGCGCCCAGGTGATCGTCGACGGTATCGAAGAGACCGAGGATGGCGCCGAGCTGATCGGCCATGCCTGGTTCCAGGCGCCCGATTCCGATGGCGCGGTGCATCTGGACGCCAGCGAGGCGTCCGTGGGCGATATTCTGACCGTCGAGTTTACCGATAGCTTCTGCTATGAGCTTATCGGTCATGTTGTGGAGTAGGAGAGCGTCGTGGCTAACGAGAGCAATAAGGAACTGACGAGTGTCTGGACGCCCGCCAACATCGTGACGTGCGTTCGCATCGTCTTTATCCCGGTGTTCATGATCGTGTCGGCGCTTTCTCACACGAGTGTTGCCGGTACGGATTGGAGCACCTTCGACGGCCCGCTCGCCGCCGCTGCCTTCATTCTGTATGTGATCCTGTCGTGCACCGATAAGGTCGACGGTTATCTGGCGCGTTCGCGCAACGAGATCACCGACTTCGGTAAATTCTTGGACCCCATCGCCGATAAGCTGCTCGTGTTCTCGGCCCTGCTGCTGTTCTTGGATTTTGGCGCGGTGACCGTGTGGTCCGTGTTCATTATCCTGTTCCGCGAGCTGCTGGTGAGCGCCCTTCGCATGGTCGCGAGTGCGGCCGGTGTGGTCGTTGCGGCCGATAAGCTCGGCAAGTACAAGACGGCAACCACGATGGTCTCCATTTGCGGTTACCTGTGCGTTTTTGCTATGGCCGGCTTGCACCTTGGCCCGGTGGCGCTGACGCTCGGCATCTACTCGGTGTCGCGCTTCCTGTACGCCGTTGCCGTTGTCCTGACCGTTATCTCGGGCGCCCAGTACTTCTGGAACTGCCGCAAGATCGTCTTTTCGGTCTAGGTCCTGGTGGGTATGACGGACTCTTTTGAGCAGATTTCCGCACATAACGAGGAGCTGGCGCGTGATATTGTCGAGCGCGCGAGCGCTCGGGGCGTGACGGTTTCGACGGCTGAGTCGCTGACGGCGGGTATGATCGCCTCGACGATTGCCGATATCCCGGGTGCCTCGGCGGTGCTGCGTGGCGGTGCGGTGACCTATTGCGATGAGATTAAGCATCGTGTTCTTGGTGTTGAGCAGGAGACGCTCGACCGCTATACCGCGGTGTCGCATCAGACCGCGCGCGAGATGGCGGTGGGTTCGCTGGAGCTGTACCAGAGCGATATTGCAGTGAGCGCAACGGGTTATGCCGGCCCCGGCGGTGGCACTGAGGACGATCCGGCGGGCACTTTCTATATTGGCTGGGCGCATCGTTCCGCCGATGGGGGCGTGCCGGTCGTGGACTCTGTGCGCTGCCACTATGAGGGCGACCGTTCGTGTGTTCGTGCCCATGCGGTCGCGGAGGCATTGGGGCGCATTGCCCTTGTGCTCAACTCTATGGAATAGACATGTTTTAAGGGGCCTTAGGGCCCCTAAATTGTGGAGATAGGGACCTCTGACAAATTTAGCGTTTGTGCTGGTTGTAGATGTATTTTTGCCTGCCTTGTTCATATTTGGTCCTTTGTGGTCAAGTATTTGGTCAGTGTTTGGTCGGCGTTTGGTTGGGTTTTGGAAAGACCGCCTGCATATGATTGGCCTGAACGGTTGACCACGAACAGCCGTTCGTTTATTATCGATGCAGGTTGTTAAGAGGAGGGCTATTCATGGCCAAGAATTCAGGTCCCGTACGTACCGTTCATGCTCGCACGACGGGTAAAGAGCGCGATGAGATGATCGCCACCACCAAGGCCGAGATCGAGAAGAAATTCGGCCAGGGTTCCATCATGAGGTACGGCGACGGTGGTCCCGAGCTCGAGGTCGAGGCCATTCCCACGGGCGCCCTGGCCCTCGATGCCGCGCTGGGTATCGGCGGCGTGCCGCGCGGCCGTATCGTCGAGATTTACGGTCCTGAGTCCTCCGGTAAGACGACGCTTTCGCTCGAGATTTTGGCAGAGGCCCAGGCAATGGGTGGCGTTGTGGCATTTATCGATGCCGAGCATGCGCTCGATCCCACGTATGCCGCGCGCATTGGCGTGGATATCGACGAGGTACTGATTTCCCAGCCCGATACGGGTGAGCAGGCGCTCGAGATCGTTGACATGCTCGTGCGTTCCGGCGCCATCGATGCCATCGTCGTCGACTCTGTCGCCGCGCTGACCCCGCGTGCCGAGATCGAGGGAGAAATCGGCGACACTACGGTCGGTCTTCAGGCTCGCCTGATGAGCCAGGCGCTCCGTAAGCTCGCCGGCTCGCTTTCTAAGTCCAACACGACGTGCATCTTCATTAATCAGCTGCGTGAGAAGATCGGCGTCATGTTCGGCAACCCCGAGACTACGACGGGCGGCCGCGCCCTTAAGTTTTTCTCTTCGGTGCGTATCGACATTCGCCGTATCGACAGCATTAAGCTTAAGGACGAGGTTATCGGTAACCGCGTGCGCGCCAAGGTCGTTAAGAACAAGGTGGCAGCTCCGTTCCGTTCTGCTGAGTTCGACATCATGTACGGTACGGGCATCTCTAAGGAGGGCTCGATTCTGGACATGGCTGTCGAGTGCGGCATCTGCAAGAAGATGGGCTCCTGGTTTGCCTATGGCGATGACAAGCTCGGCAACGGTCGCGAGGCCGCCAAGGCGTTCCTGCGCGAACACCCCGATTGCGCTGACGAGATTGAGCATAAGGTCCGCCTTGCCTGCGGACTTGAGTTTGATGACGATGCTCCGTCCGAGGTCGAGCTGACCGATCAGCCTGCGCCTGAGGAGTTTGACGAGCTTTACGCCATCGATGGTTCCGCCATGCTCGATGATGACGACGAGTAGCGGTTACGCTCATGTCGTATACGGTGACCGAGGCCACGGTCGTCTTTCCCGATAAGAAGGCGGCCTCCTCGTTCTCGAGCGGGTATGCGTCCAAAAAGCCTTGCGCACATATCGATTGTGAGCTTGAGGGCGGTTTTGAGCGGTCCATTTGGATTCCCGTGCGGGTCGCGCGGCTGTATGTCAAAAACCGCCCCGATCTTCCCTGTGATTGGGACAACTTCCGTGAGGCGGTGCAGCTCATTGAGCGTAAATGTGCACTTACCATGGTGACCGAGATGTTATCGCGCCGCGACCATGCGACGGGTGAGGTCCGTGACAAGCTGGCTCGCTACGGCTTTCACCAGCCTGCGATCGATTTCGCCGTCGAGCGCGCCACCGAGTATCGCTTTTTAGACGAGAGCCGCTTTTGCTCGTACTTTATCGAGGAGCGCAAGCGGCGCGGTTGGGGACAGCGCAAAATCGAGACCGAGCTCAAGCGCCGTCATGTCGTGCTCGATGACATTCCCGGTTATCCCGAGGATTATTTTGCCGTCGAAGACGATTTGACGCGTGCGTCAGCCCTGCTCGCCAAGCGTCGTGTTCCAGAGACGCGCGGATTCGAAAAACTGGTTCGGTTTTTGATGGGCAAGGGCTTCTCGTATCACATCGCCGCCGATGCCGTTAAGGCACGTCTCGATGCCGAACGCGAGGAATGTGCAGTTTAGGCGTATGCGCTTTGTTGCCCTGCCGTTCACCGCGTTTTAGCCGCCGTGCTGGGGCCATTTATTTGACAGTTGTTGTGGTTCAACGTACGATAAACACTGTCATTTGCTTTGTGATATGTGCTCATCTGTGATGAGTTTGTTTATATGTTTA